>JAFCDM010000011.1 GCA_017609695.1 Candidatus Pacearchaeota archaeon
TAATTAAGATTTCCAATTAAAAAAACTAAGAATACTAAAAAAACAATACTAAAAATCAATAAAAACTTTTTGCTCTTAACTCCTTTTTTTAAAATATCTCTTGTTTTTTTTGTTCTTTCACTAACCTTCCTGACTATCTTATGTCTTTTTTTAGGCCCAGAAACAAATCTTGTCTTAACCTTACCTTTATGCCTATAACTTTCACAATAATAAGGCCCATATTTCTTTCCATTTCTTATTACATACCTCTTATATACCATTTTTTTTAAATTAAGTAGTGAAACAAATAAAAGACTCACTATACTTTAGAATAATAAGAATTTTTTATTTATAAATTCTTTGATGGGTTATAAAAAGATTTTCACTACAAAACAAGATACTAGATTACTCTATAAAGATAAAAACCTTCTTTGCTAATTCCTTTTAATTCAAAACCACTGCAATTAAATTCAAAAAGATAAACATAATCAATGTCATTTTAATCTTTTCATTACAACTTGTTTCCATAAAATAATTAAAATTAATAAGTTTATTGGTTATTGTTGCTTCTTTAGTATTCAAAGGATAATTTTTTGTTGAAACTCCAAGGACTAATCCTTTCCAAGGAATGCTTAAAAAATTCTTTTTTTCTATATTTTTAAATAATTCTAAATCATCTTTAGAAAGATAATTATTTGCAGGAGCTGCTGGATTAAAAAAGGTATCATCATAAACAGAATGTAACTTTAATTCCTGCCAATTATCTCTTTCAGTGTAAGAAAAAGAAAACAATAAAAATAAAATAAGAACTAAAACCTTAGTAATTTGCAAAAATTTATATTTCTTCACAAAATTAATTTTTCTTATATATCTTAGTAAATAAAATAAACCAAATCCTGATAAAAGAACAATTAAAATGCTTATAAATACCACAACTCTTTCATATTCAATAATAAATCTCCCTAAACATTTAGAATAAATCCCCCAATAAATCAAACCTACAAAAACCGGCATAATTAACCATAATCTCTTTTTGATTGTTCCTAAAATTCCAAAAAAGGCCAATATCAAAACAGGAATAGGAATAATTTTCCATATCGAAAAATCAGGGATTCCTCCTTTAGTAAAAGTTTCATAAAAAAGCTTTTCTTTAATCATTAAAACCGATTTATTAAAAGAACCAATACTAAAAAAAATAAAACTAAATAAAATAAAAGTAATTATAATACAAATAATCAAATAAATTAAGATTATTCTTATTTTTTCTCTTTTACTTATCTTTGAAAAAATAAAATAAAATAAAAAACTAATGCTATATAAAACAAACAAAGGAGGATAAAAAATTAAAGTTAAAAAAGCTGTTAAAAAAATCATTTTTTTGTCGTTTAAAAACATAAATAAAAAACTTAACAAAAAGGAAATAATTCCCAAAGTCAAAGGCATGAGGTTCCAAATCCCTGGGAGATTTGCACCATTTACAATATAAGGAACAGATAAACAAGCAATTGCAGAAGCTAATTTTCCAGCATGATTAACTATCAAAATAAGATAAACAAGCAAACAAAGAATTAAACCAGAAAAAATAGTTAGTATAGTATACTGCGTCAAAGAACTTAATTCAAGCAATAAAATGATCTCTGAAATAAATGAATGAAAAGGTAGTTCTAAATTTGGAAAAAAAGAATTATGCCATAAAGGATTTTTTAAAGGCAATTTTCCAGAATCTATAGAATAATCAGTTAAAGAAACAGCAATCCATTCATCAGAAAAATAAGGGTAAACGTATTTTATGTCATTAACATCCTTATAATTCCCCAAAACAGTGGAAATTTTTCCAGTATAATCATAATGAACAGAAAAAAATTGGATAAACAATATAATTACGATAAAAAGCAAAACCCAGTCTATTTTTATTTTCTTAACCTTCAAAAAAAAACCACTAAAATCAATTTTAGTTAAAACCAATCCAGCAATTAAAAGATTAATTCCTATAATAATATTATATTTAAAAATCCCAAAAGTCTGTGTTAAAATAGCAACAACCAAATGAAAAGTTATTAAAAAACTTAAAATATAACAAAAACCTTTTCTTTTATCTTCAAATTTAAAAATTAATAAGAAAGGAATTAATAACAAAATTAATCCAAATATTGTTTTTATCATTTTACCTCTTCTGTTTTTATATTCTAAATTAATAAAGTATTTAAAAATGATGATATTCTATTTAATATAAAATGTCAAAACCTGAATTAAGTATAATCCTGCCTTGTCTAAACGAAGAAAACTCAATAAGTAAATGTATCAATAATATTAAAAATGTTATTTTTGATGCAGAAATCATAGTAGTTAATAATAACTCTACAGATAAAAGTAAACAAATAGCTTTAAATAAAAAAGTGATGGTTATAGATGAAAATAAAAGAGGTTATGGCAATGCATATAGAACAGGATTTAAAAAAGCATCTCAAAAAAACATAATTATGGTGGATTGTGATTGTAGTTATGATGTAAAAGATATTCCAAAATTTTTAGAAAAATTAAAAAATTATGACATGGTTATCGGAAATAGATTTGCAAATCCAGATAAAAATGCTATGAATTCTTTAAACAAATTTGGAAATTCAATTTTAAGACTTTTCCTTAAATTAAAAGGAATTAATCATAAAGAAGTTTGCACAGGATTTATAGGAATCAAAAAAAATAAAATCCCAAAGAACTTAAAAAGTGAAGGTATGGAATTCTCATCTGAATTTTTGATTAAAACAAAAAATCTAAATAAAGTAGAAATTCCTATTAAATTTCATAAAAGAATTGGAAAATCAAAACTTAAAAGATTTAGAGATGGTTTTAAACATATTAAAATCATCCTTTTAACAAAATAAATCCATTTTTACAACAATCCTTTTAAATTAATTATCTTTATTAAAAACATGAAAATTGCAATCTTTCATAATTTTATGGATAATATTGGAGGAGCAGAAATTGTTGCTTTAACTTTAGCAAGAGAACTTAATGCAGATATTTATACAACTAATATTGACTTTAAAAAAATAAAAAAGATGGGTTTTAATGTTAACAAAATTAAGATTCATAGTATTGGCAAAGTTCCAATAAATGCTCCATTTAAACAACAATTTGCTTTATATAAATTTAAAAAACTCAATCTTAAAAATAAATATGATTTTTACATTATAGCAGGAGATTGGGCGATATCTGGAGCAGTTAATAACAAACCTAATCTTTGGTATGTTCATTCTTCAATAAAAGAAATATGGAATTTAAAAAATTATATAAAAAAAACCTTTGTTCCCACTTGGAAAAAACCTTTATTTGATTTATGGGTAAAATATAATCAATACTTTAATAAAAAATATGTTCAACATATTAAAAAGATAATTTGTAATTCTAAAAACACACAAAAAAGAGTTTGGAAATATCTTAAAAAAAAAGCTATTGTAATTAATCCACCAATAGAAATAGCAAAATTAAAATATAAAAAACCCAAGAATTATTGGCTTTCAGTTAATAGGTTATTAAACACTAAACGAGTTGAAATGCAAATTAAAGCTTTTTCTAAATTAAAAAATGAAAAATTAATCATTATTGGAAGTTATGAAAAATCAAAGCATTTCAAAAAGTATGTTCATCATATTAAAAAAATAAAATTAGAAAATATTAAAATTTTAAGTTGGGTAAATCAAAAAAAACTTATAGATTTATATGCAAATTGTAAAGGATTTATTACAACCGCAAAAGATGAAGATTTTGGGATAACTGTTGTAGAAGCAATGGCCTCTGGAAAACCAGTCATAGCCTGCAATGAAGGAGGCTATAAAGAAACAATAATAAACAAAAAAACAGGAATTCTAATAGACAAAATAAATCAAAATAAATTATTTGAAACTATAAAAAAAATGTCAAAAGAATTGAAAAATACAAAAAATCAAGAAAAATACAAAAAAGCTTGTCAAAACCAAGCAAAAAAATTTGACGTAAAAATTTTCATTAAAAAAATAAAAAAAGAAATAAATTGACTTTAATCAAATGAAGATGATAAAACCTAAAATCTCAATCCTATTACCAGTATATAATTCAGAAAAAACTCTAGCATTATGTATAAAATCAATTTTATTACAAACTTACAAGAACTTTGAACTTATTATTATAGATAACAATTCTAAAGACAATTCACAAAAAATAATCAAAAACTTCAAAAAAAAAGATAAAAGAATAATCTATCTATTTGAACAAAAACAGGGAAGGGCAACTGCTAGAAACGCGGGAATAAAAATTGCAAAAGGAAAAATAATTGCAATGACAGATTCAGATTGTATTGTTCCAAAAAACTGGATTCAAAAATTAACAAAACCCATAAAAAAAAACAAAGAACAAGCAACTTTAGGTCATGAACAAGAAGCAATTAAAAATTTCTGGACAAAAAATATACAATCTGCCAACTGGAATTATCTAAAATCCACTATTAAAGGAAATTATACCAACCATATTGACACAAAAAATTTCGCAATCGTTTCTACATTATTAAAGAACAACCTATTTGATGAAAAATTAAAGGCAGCAGTAGATTATGAATTATACTTAAAATTAAGAAATAAAACAAAAATAAAATTTCTTCCAGATGTTAAAGTAAAACACTTCCATCAATCCAATTTCAAAGAAGCGTCAAGGATGAACTTTGAAAGAGGATACTATGCATATCTAATTTTCAAAAAATATGAAAACTTAGATTTAAAAAAGGAACCAATGATGAAATCTATGTTTCTAAAAAATATCCTTAAATATCCTCTAAGGATTATAAAAGAATTAAATAAAAAACCCCTTACCCAAACTTACTTTCAATTAATATTAGCTGTTTCTTGGATTTTGGGAGGATTTTTAGCAAAATTAAGTAAAAATAAATAATCCAGAATTAACTTTTTTGTATTCAAAATAACAAAACTATTAAAATAAAAAACTTTAAGATTAAACTAAAATAAAAATTATCAAAATTTATTCATATCTTTTTACCCATTAAAATCTGTTCTTTCAAAGTGTCTATTTCTTTTTTAAACAAAACTACCTTATCCTTAAGAATCAGATTTAAATTCTCTTCTTTAATATTAAAAATTTCTTCTAAATTTTTAAATTTACTAATCAAATCTTTAATTTCATTTGAATTTAAACAAGTTTTACTTAAAATACGATAACCTTTTGGCATGACTTTTGTTTCTAAAGATTCTTCAAAAAGAATCTTCGCAATATTCTCTGCATCTAAAAGACTATCAAAACTTAGATTATCAGAAAAATGTTTCATCCTATTAGTTTTTTGTATATAATCTCTAACCACAAATTCTTGTTGTTTCTCAATCCCTTTCATTAAT
The DNA here is from genome assembly GCA_017609695.1 of Candidatus Pacearchaeota archaeon. GTDB lineage: Archaea > Nanobdellota > Nanobdellia > Pacearchaeales > GW2011-AR1 > ARS1285. The sequence continues at coordinate 5,358 of JAFCDM010000011.1, forward strand.
TCTTTCATCCTCATCCTCACTATAATCCCTTCCCTACCTAATTCAAGAATATATTCATTAATAATATTAGACATTTTTTTAATTATTTCAAGTCTTTGTAAAATAGAACAAATATCCCCTACAGAAACTAAGCTAGTAATCTCTAAAATATTTAAATTAATTAATAATTCATTAAAAACCTCTCTTTGTTTTTCTAAAATTTGTAATGTTTCTGTTGTCTTTCTTAAAAGCTCTTCTGTATTTTGTAATACATATCTTGAATTCCCATAATAAACACTGATTTTGCCCCTTCTCTCAGAAACTGCAATAGCTAAACATCCAGTTTGTTTAGCAACCCTTTCTGCAGCTTGATGTCGTGTACCAGTTTCAGAAGTATCAAAAGTCCTATCTGGAACAATTAAAGCATTTACATAAAGGATTTTCTTAAAATCCTCTGATAAAATAATCGCTCCATCTAATTTAGCTAATTCAGCTAACCTTTTAGAAGTAAATTTACAATTGACTTTAAAACCTCCTTCAAAAATATCAAAAAGAGAAGGATTAATAACTACAATTAAAACCCCCATCCTCCCATTAACAATATCATCTAAACCAGCCCTTAATCCAGTCCCCGGACTTAATTTCTTTAAAATATCTAATTTAACTAAATTCTTTTTTTCCATATTTAATATCCCCATAACAAAACTTAAATTTCTCATATCTTATTGCATCTTAAAGTTCTACTTCAGCTCTCAAAACTCCTTACATTTTATATTATTAGTTTTAATCTAACTATATCCATCAGTATAGAGCTTTTTCATCCATTAAAAAAGATCTAACTTCTTTATAAGAATTTATGAGATTGATAATAAAAATTCAAAAGAAATTTCCCTGCTTCTATTTTCTATAAGAATTATATAGGATTATACAAATCTTTATAAAGACAATTTTTTTATACAAAATATGAATAAATGGTTTGAAATTTTGGTGGGACTTATCCTAATAATCGGAATGATTGTTTTAGGATTCTATTCTTCAGTTAATGCCTGGGAAATCGCAGGGAAATCCCTAAATTTTTGGCATGCTGGATGGGAATTCTTACAAGGTGGGATATTCTGGTTTATAATAATGATAGGACTTTTATTTTTAATGTTAGGAATAAGCGATTTAAGAGAATAAAAACTCCAAAAATTATAAAAGTAATTCTAAAGTAACAGAAGTATTTAAAAATAAATATACTAAAAAGACAATAAAACCTTAAATGCCTAACTCAAAAAAGAAATCAAAAATCCTTCTATTATCCCAGCAACAATAAGTAAAGGGATAACAACAAAAATAAAGGCTCTAAAAACATTTTTAAAATTATTAAAAAACTTTGATTTAAGTTCCTTATTCATTAAAGTTAAAACAAACAAAACAATAAAAGAGATTGGAAAAAGCAAAATAGATAATAAAATAAAGAGATAAATTTTAAATTTAGAAATTTTCCTATTAAAAGTAATGCAATCATAAATCCAAGAAATCCCTAATTTCAACCCCAAACCAATACTTATCATTACTGCAGGAATTTCAAAAATCCCATGGGGAAGCAATCTCCACAAAACAAAAACCCCTTCAAGAAGAACACTTTTATTTATAACAAAACCTAAAACATAACCATTCATCACACAAATAATTAAAGGCATAATCCCTAAAAAAATTCCAAAAATCATAGCAAAAAAACTACTTTTTAAATTATTAATAAAAATAAACCTAATTAATTCTAAACTACCCAACCCTTGGGTTTCCCCAATAAGTTCTGCAAGTAATTTTAAAATTTGTTTTTCAAAAAAACTTGGAAAAAGAAAACCAAAAATTCCAAAAAGCAAAAACAAAATAAGTGAAAACCAAACATAATTCTTAATTTTTTTAAGGTAATCCAAACTTAATTTAAAATTTCCATAAAAAAGTTTATTTAAATTAAATCTCTTTTTTTTTGTTTTCATTTTTTATAAAACAAAAAATACTTTATAAACCTAATCTATAAAACCTATAAATTAAAATTCCAAATGCTTAATAATATTTTAAACTACACAATCAAGCCTAAGCTCCACACCAAAGCTAAATATTTTATAAATTACTAGTATTACATTATAAGAAGTATAAATTTATTATATTCTAACAAAAATTTATCCAAAATACTTTCTAATCATAGCAGTCTTTCTTTTATATTTCTTTTTAAGATAAAAAGCATAACCCAATCCTGCTAATAACCCCCCTAGATGGGCTGTATTTCCAATAGGTAAACCTGCACCAACAGAAACCCCCCATAAAACAAAAAGAAGGAAGATAATAGCCATCCACATTTTCATTGGAATAATAAAAAACACATAAACCTTTAAATTAGGGGTTAAAACAGCTAATAGCCCGGCTAAAGCAAAAATAGCTCCACTTGCCCCAACTGCAAAAATTTCTGGACTGCCAAAAAGTCTTGCTCCAAAATCTGTTATTCCAAAAAAATAAGATAAAAAAACAAAGAATAATCCAGCAAAAATTCCAGATAACAAATATAATATAAAAAACCTTTTTCTTCCAATTAATTTTTCTACGAAATTTCCAATAAAAAACAGAGAAATCATATTAACAAAAAGGTGGGTAAAATTACCATGCATAAACATACTTGTGATTAATGTCCAAATTACTCCTGAAAAAAAAGCATTTGGTTGTAAGGCAATCCAAGAAAAAATTTTCTCAATTGAAGACTCTCCTAAAAATCCCATAAAAGAATAAACAAAAATAAAAATAACCACATTAATTATAATAAACCAAGTTGTCATACTAAACCTTCTAAAAAAATTATCAAAAAAACCAGGTTTTAATCTTTTCTTAGTATAAATTCTTAATTTTCTATTCATTTTTTATTTTCTTTATTTAAAATATAAACTTCAACTAAACAACAAAAACTTAAGCCAGACTCTCCTATCTTTTAAGTCTTTTAAGTTATAAATATTTATATTATAATTCTTTTCCTTAAATTATTTAGTATTATTTCTTTTTCTTTTTTTTCTTAATCTTTTTTAAGAATTTAGAAATTCTTTTTTTCTTTTCTACTTTTTTGGGTTTTTTATTTTTTTGTATTTTCTTTGTTTTAACCTTAGATTTAATCTTCTTTTTTTTATTTGCAGATTTCTTAACATTTTTTTGTTTTACTGATTTTTTAAGCTTCCCTCTATCTAATTTTTTTTGCTCTTTTATCTTTTCCTTTCTTCTAATCTCACGAGATTCCCTTCTTTTTTCCTTCTTTTGCAATTCTGCTTTTTTAATTTTTAAAGCTTTTTTCTTTTCAAGTCTTTCTCCTTCTTTTTGTCTTTCAACAGAAACAAGCTCAAGTTCTTTTTTAATTTTTGAAATTCTTTTTTCCAATTGATTAATAATCTCCTGGACATCAGACAACTCATATATTTCTTCACACTCTTGACAGGTAAAATCATTTAATAAAGCAACTTCTTCAGTAACTTCAATAGAGCAAGTATTACAAAAATAATGTCTTTTCTGTTTTCTATTTTTTAGTTGAATCTCTAATTGATTCAATTCCTCTAACAATTTTTTTTCAAGCAAAACCAAAGCTTGATGTATATTTAAAGTCCAAAAATAAATATACCACCCTTTTCTCTTATCTTTTTTTCTAATAAAAGAAACCAAACCATAATCTGACAATTTATAAAGAATATTTCTTGTCTGATTAATAGTTAATCCTAATTTTTTTGCTATTAAAAATTCATTTACATCTTTTTTTCCAACAAGCAAATCAACAATTGGAGCTGATGGACGATTTATAAGTCCCTCAATAATTGATTTCAAAAATTTAACTTGCATTTTCTTAAAAAAACACTTGCCTTTTAATACTTTTCGACTCTAAAAAATATCCCTCCCTCCAAATTTGTAAAAAGTAAAAAGTAAAAAAACAAAGTTTTATAAAGAAAAAAGCTTTTTTTTAAAACATGGGTTGGTTTAGTAAGAAAAAAAAAGGTGAAGAACAAGTAGGCTTAGAATTACCTCAATTACCAGAATTACCTGAACTTGAAGATGATTTAGTTCTACCTTCAAAAGAAGACTTACCTTCATTTCCTCAAGAATCTTTTCCAGCAACTAAAGACAATTTTCAACAACAAAAAGTTGAACAAACTCAAAAATCTTTTCTTCCTCAATTACCAAAACAAGAATTTGAAAAATCACCACAAGAAATGCACCCTTTAAAACAAGAAATAGAAAAATCAAAGTTCATAGGTGTACCCTTTAAAAAATCTTTAAGTTCTTCAAATAGAGAAAAAAACATCCCACACCCCCCAACACACCAACCAAAATTGCCTCAAAAAACCCCTGAAATAAAAGAAAAACCAATTTACATAAGATTAGATAAGTTTGAAGCAACTGGAGAAAGTTTTGAAGAAATCCAAAACAAAGTAATCGAAATCGAAGATCTCCTTAAAAAAATAAAAGATATTAAAGTAAAAGAAGAAAAAGAATTAGAAGATTGGGAAAGAGAAATCCAAGTAATAAAAGCAAGAATAGAATCGATTGACAAAAATATTTTTAGTAAATTAGATTAATTAATTTAAAAATGGAAACAAGACATGTTAGACTAAATTATAAAAATGCTTTAGATGCTAAAAAGCAAGTATTATCCTTAGAAATAAATTTTTTACATATGCTAAGAATGTTAAAATCTTATGAAACTTTAAGAAAAAAAGAATTTTCAGAAAAAAATAAATTAAAAATTAATCTTACTTCTTTAAAAGCAAAAACAAAATTAATCAAATTAACATTCCCAGAACAAGAATCTAAAATTAAAAAGCAAACCAAAACAATTAGTATTAAAAAACAAAATAGAAAAAACTTACAAAAAGAAGTTGAAGAAATAAAAGAAAAATTAAAGAGGTTAAGTAAATAGAAACAAACAATTTTTTAAACACTTCTTTCCTATAATTTTTATGGAAATAAACAGAAAACAATTAATAAAAAAATATATAGATTTTTTTAAAACAAAAGATCATAAAGAAATTAGAAATTCTCCTTTAATTCCTGAAAACGACCCAACAGTCTTATTTACAACAGCAGGAATGCATCCTCTAATCCCTTTCTTACTTGGACAACCTCACCCCCAAGGAAAAAGATTAGTTAATGTTCAAAGATGCATAAGAACTCAGGACATAGGAGAAGTAGGAGATGATTTCCACTTAACTTTTTTTGAAATGCTTGGAAATTGGAGTTTAGGAGATTATTTTAAAAAACAAGCAATAGAAATGAGTTTTGAATTCTTAACTAAAATCCTTAAAATAAAAAAAGAAAAATTAACAGTTACATGTTTTAAAGGAGATAAAGATTCTCCAAAAGATAAAGAATCTGCAGAAATTTGGGAATCTTTAGGAATCTCTAATAAAAAAATAAAATTTCTTGAAAAAGAAGATAATTGGTGGGGGCCTGCTGGAAAAACAGGACCTTGTGGTCCAGACACAGAAATGTTTGTTAAAGATTGTGAAATTTGGAATGATGTTTTCATGCAATACAATAAAGATAAAGAAGGAAGCTACAAAGAATTAAAACAAAAAAATGTTGATACAGGAATGGGTGTTGAAAGAGTCTTAACAATATTAAAAAATAAATCCTCTGTTTATGAAACTCAAACTTTTCAACCAATAATTAAAAAAATTGAACAATTAACCAAAAAGAAAAATTTACACAAAAATAAATCTGCAAGAATCATAGCAGACCACATTAAAGCATCTTGTTTTATTATGGCAGATGGGATTGTCCCATCAAATACAGAACAAGGATATGTCTTAAGAAGATTAATAAGAAGGGCAGTAAGACATGGAAAAAACCTTAACTTAAAAAA
>JAFCDM010000092.1 GCA_017609695.1 Candidatus Pacearchaeota archaeon
AAATGCTCTGAAAAAAGAAAAACAGAGGTTTTTCCAGGATGTTTTATTGAAAAAAAGAGTTTTTCTAGATTAATTAAGGAATTTAAAAATAAAGAAAAGAAGATATATGTATTGTATGCTAAAGGAAAGAGTATAAGAAAATTAAAAGAGAAAGATTTGCAAGATTGTGTTTTTATTATTGGAGACCATGAAGGGCTTCCTAAAAAGGAAATTAAAAGATTTAAAAATAAAATCTCTATTGGGAAAAAGATTTACTTTGCTTCACAAACCTTTGTGATAATTCATAATGAAATAGATATTCAAAAGGAAGGGAAAAGTTTTTAAACTACAAAATTTTGTTATTTTTTAAATTTAAAATGTCTTTAATAAGGAAAAAACAAAAAAGATTGCGGGTTTCTTTTGCTGCGCAACATAGACAAAGGCGGGCTTTATTAGTTGAGGCTTCAACTCAAACACTGGAACCAGAAAATAAAAACCAAACACAATATGCTTCATGTCCTAATGATCCCCCAGTTTGTAGGCAGATTCCAGAAATAAGACATTTTTCATATGACTATGAAGAACATGAGCCCTGCTTGGAAGTTGATACAAGTCCACAAGATTTATCTATAGGAGATGCTCTACACGAGGAGGTTTTAGAAGTATTAGGACAAGAAGGAGAGGAGTCTGGAAGTGTTCTAAATCTCCATCAGGGAAGATACCTCTTAGAAAATCACTTAGTAGGAGTCAGGGGGAATTTGCGCTCTGGATTTTTTCAAAGTTATGTCCCTAATGAACTAATTGACTAACTTTATTAAAATAAGAAATAATTGTATCCTAATTCTATTCTAACAAAGATTTAAATAAAGAATTTTTTCTTTGGAAAATTAATCCTTTAAGATATCATAAAAACATATAAATATCCTATATTCCTCTTTAAAATATGAAGACAATTAAAATTTTTATATCTGGAATAGTTCAAGGTTAAAGAGAATTCAAATGAGCTTGGATTAAAGGGTTTTGCAAGAAATTTAGATAATGGAAAAGTTGAGTTAGTTGTTGAAGGAAAAGATGAGAAGGTTAATGAAATGGTAAGAATTTGCAAACAAGGTCCGGCCCATTCTGAAGTAAGAAATATTGAAACACAGGAAATAAAACACCAGGGATTTAATGAATTTAAGATTTTGAAGTTTTGAAAAAAGGGGTTTTCTGATATCTTGTTGTAATTAAATAAATTTAAATATGCTTTTTGATTGATGAAGGGGGTTTGATTAATAATGTTGCAGAAGAGGTTGAACCAGCTTTAGAAAAAAAAGTTGAAGAAGATTTAAAAAAAGCTATTGAAAGAGCAAAGTCAAATCAAAGAAAAACATTGTTAGCAAGAGATTTGTAAAAATGTCAAGACAAGAACAAATAATAAATGAAAAAAAGAAGAGATTAAAAGAATTAATCCAAAAAGGAATTAACCCTTATCCTCATAAATTTGATCTTAAGGATTTTTCCTCTGAAATCAAAAGAAAACATGATAAACTAAAAGAAAATCAGGAAAGCAAAACAAAAGTTAGTGTTGCAGGAAGACTGATGATTAAAAGAAATCTTGGAAAATTAATCTTTGCGACGATTCAAGATTCTAAAGGAAAACTTCAAATTGTTTTACAAAAAGGAAAAACAGATGCTAAAACTATTGATTTTTTTAAAAAATATATTGATGTTGGGGATATTATTGGTTGTAAAGGAAATGTTATAAAAACAAAAACAGGTGAAGTTTCTGTTTTAGTTAAAAAACTTAAATTATTATCTAAATCTTTATTACCTTTGCCTGAAAAATGGCATGGTTTACAAGATAAAGAAGAAAGATATAGAAAAAGATATTTAGATTTGATTATGAATCCCGATGTTAAAAAAGTTTTTGAAAAAAGAGGCAAGATAATTGCAGGGATTCGGGAAGTATTAACTAAAAAAGGGATTATTGAAGTTGAAACCCCTTACCTGCAAACTATTTATGGGGGAGCAAATGCAAGACCTTTTAAAACAAAATTAAATGCGTTAGATATAGATTTATTTTTATCAATTTCCCCAGAATTGTACCTTAAAAGATTAATTGTTGGTGGTTATGGAAAAGTTTTTACCATCTCTAGGAATTTTAGAAATGAAGGAATTGATAGATGGCATAACCCTGAATTTACAATGATGGAAGTGTATATTGCCTATGCAGATTATAATGATATGATGGATTTATTTGAAGAAATTTATGAGTATTGTTGTAAAAGAATTAATAATTCTACTAAGGTTAAATTTAGGGGTAAAACAATTGATTTTAAAAGACCTTGGAAAAGGATGACTATGTCTCAAGCAATTAAAAAATATGTTGAGATTGATGTTGAAAAAATGAATGAGAAAGAGATATTTGGATTTATTGAAAAAAATAAATTGCATTGCAAAGGTAGAACTTGGGGGTGGGCAGTTCAGGAAATATTTGAGCATTTTTGTGAAGACAAAATAATGCAACCTACATTTATTTTAGATCATCCTTTAGAAACTACTCCTTTATGTAAGATTCATAGGGATGATAAATTATGTAGGGTTATTGAAAGATTTGAACCTTTTTGTATGGGTGTAGAGTTGGGAAATGCTTACTCTGAATTAAATGACCCTATTTTACAAAAAACTCTTCTTAAAGAACAACAAAAAGCATTAAAAAAAGGAGATAAAGAAGCAAATCCCTTGGATGAAGATTTTATTAATGCTATTGAAATTGGTATGCCCCCTACAGGTGGCTTAGGATTGGGTATAGATAGGATGGTTATGTTATTAACTGGAAAAGATTCCATAAGGGATGTGATATTATTTCCATTTATGAAACCAGAATAATTTAAACTAATAGTATAAATATAACTAGTTCTGGGTGTAAGTTTAAGATACAATAAGATATTGTGTGTTTAGTAAAGGGATGATAAAAATGCCAAAAAATAAATCAAAAGGAAGTAAGGCTGAAAGAGAATTATATGAGATTTTTGTAAGAGAAAGTTACAGAGCTATTAGGGCTGCCGGCAGTGGGACAATGGAAAATGCAGATTGTGATATTCTTGCAGGAAAAAAAGGGGAAAAATTTTGTGTTGAAGTTAAATCTTGTAAAAAACTTCCAAAATATATAACTAAAGACCAAATAAACAGATTTATTGTTTTTTCTGATATTTTTGGATTAAAACCAGTTTTAGCAATTAGGATAAATCGAATTGGGTGGATTTTTTTAAATCCAAAAGATTTGAAAGATTCTGGTAAAAATTGGGTGATTGATAATGGAATTGTTTTAAAAAAAGGAAAAAAATTTACTCAATTTTTTGATAAAAAAAATAAAAAAGAAAATAAATCTTTAAATGGAATTGGGAATATTAATTTAGATGAAAAAGAGTTAGATAATCTTACTAAAGAGGATTACTAAATCAAAAAAACAATGTGACACAGCCTGTAAAGTGTGTGGTTATTAAAATTCTCGACATATTTAAAAACTCTAGATGATTAAATAGGATATGGGAATTTATGATTTAATGAGAAGAGTTGGTTTGGAAAAAAGTAGTCGGAGGACTAGAGAAATAAAGGGGGGTTTAGATCTTTGGAAAGTAAGAAGACTTCATGAAAGAAATTTTATAGAAAGAGCTTCTCGGTATAGAGAACCTAATTATAGAAATTCGGATTTTAAATAAAAAATGAAATTATATGATTTAATGAAAGGATTTTGTGGAAGAGCAAAAGAACCTGAAACAAGAAGGGGGAGTTTAGAGGTGTGGGATGAATCTGAAGCAAGAAAAAAACTTAGAGAGAGTTGCTCACCTTAGAGAAAGATTAGAATACCATAATGCTTGGAGAGTTAATTTTGTTAATTCTAAATATGAAAGATAATAATACTTAATGTTATTATTTTAGTTTGTTTTTTATTTAATTTGATAGGGGGAGTTTTTGGGCAAGAAATACAAATAGATTATCCTGAAAATATTAATATTGGTGAAGAATTTGAAATTAAACTTGTTTTAATGGATTTTTCTGAAGATATTTATAATGTTAAAATAGAAATTTTAAATGAGAGTCATAATATTGCTCAAAGATTTTGGAGTGAGGAATGGAAATCTACTTATTATTGGATGTATGACTCTATAAATCTATCTGAAAAAAATAATGAAACTTTTAGAATTAATATTACTGAGGATTATATTGGATTAGCAGATATAAAAGTGAAAATAAATGATTTGATTTTTGAGAATTATCAGATTAATATTAGTTTAAAAGAAGGATTAGAGAATCTGGATAATGGGGTTGATGATGATAATGAAGAAGATATAGAAGATTTTGGTGAAATCTATCTTAAACTTGATTATGATGAAGAGGATATTGTAAATGAACAGGACTTTGAGATTAAAGTTAAAGCATTTAATCTTAGAGATGAAAACTATGATTTTAAAATTTGGATTGAATTTAAAAAAAATGATACTATAATTTCTGATAGATATGATGAAGAAAATGAAGAGTGGAAATCAGGGAAATATTATATTGATGAATTTTTTAAAGGGCCTGGAAATGAATCAGAATATGTAAAATTAAGAATTAGGCAAGAATATAAAGCATTTTGGGGAAATGCTAAGATTTTCTTTAGGTTAAGGGGTGGTTTTGAATATGATAAAAATATAAAAATTTTAGAAACAGAACAAAAAATAGTAAATAAAACTGGGAATTCTGTCTTGAAATCTGAAATTATAGAATCAACACCTATTACTGGAAATGTGATTAAATTAGGAAATTCTGAACAAGAAGCTAAAACAGAAGATATAAAAAC
>JAFCDM010000093.1 GCA_017609695.1 Candidatus Pacearchaeota archaeon
TTGATGTTTTATCATTAGCTATAAACAAAATGACTGGATTAATAACTTTTAATACTCCTGATTCTAAAATGGGGAGAGATTTGGACTTAGATTTTGATTATTCAAGAAAAAGTTTTGTTGAAAGAATGTTTGAAGGGTCAAAAGAAATTAAACCAAATTCTAAATGGAAATGTATTAGAAAAGGAAAAGCTACTGGCAAAATAATCGGTTGTAATATTAGTTCTATATTAAAATTAGCTGGAACAAAATATTTTCCTAATTTTGAAGATTCTATATTATTCCTAGAATGCTATAAACTAAATATAGGGGAAATACAATTTAAATTAGAGCAATTAAAACAAATTGGGGTGTTTGATAAAATTAAGGGCATTGTAATAGGTTTTATATATAGTTTTCAAGATAAAAATCAAAGAAAAGAAAAAGACATTAATGTAGATTTTGAAGATTTAGTTTTGGAAGCTACAAAAGAATATGATTTTCCAATACTAAAAATAAATGAATTTGGTCATAGATGCCAAAACACTTTCCTTCCTATTGGGATTAATGCTAAGATGGATGCTACAAATAAAAGTTTAGGGATTATTGAGGATTTTATAAAATAACTATATTAAAAAATAATAAGGTAACAATAAACTGATTACCTTATTGCTAACCATGGCCTTTTAGGCTCGCAGGTTCGATTCCTGCTGGGGGCGTTTATTATTAAAATTATTTCTTTTAATTTGTAGAAGAAGATAACTTTATTAATTAAAATTTACAAGCTTATATATGACTAAACAAAAAACAAAAGCATCGTCTGTAAGTAGATTTTTTTTCAATATGTCTAAAGGGCATAAAAAAGAATTAAGGAAGATAATAGCTATAGCCACATTTGGTTCTATTTTAACTGCCATTGTACCATATCTTTATGGTAGACTTTTTGATTTGGCTTTGATTCCAAATACAACAATAACCCTCTTATTATCATTAATTGGAATTTGGGCTGTTTTAGGTTTAATTTCAAACTTTACATCAGCAAGAACATCAGCGTTAGGGGACACTCTTGGAGCTAAAATTTCTTTAGAATCCGAAGTTGAGGCTTATGGACACTTCTTAACTCTTCCAGTATCTTTTCATAAAACTAAAAAAACTGGTTCAATTTTACAAAAGGTCACTAGAGGCTCTTGGAATCTTCAAATGTTCATTCAAATGGTTTCTAGTATTTTACCATCAATAATATTTTTAATTTTTGCACTAATAGCAATGTTGATTATACAATGGCAATTAGGTTTAATGGTATTAGCTACATTTATTATTTATTCTATTATAACTTTAAAACTAACAAAACCAGTCCTTAAAAGTCAAGAAAAGATGCAAGAAGCTTTTGAAAAACAATATGGAAATGTTTATGATAAACTTTACAATGTTTTCTTAATCAAAAATTTTGCTATGGAAGAAAATGAGAAAAAACAATTTTTTAAGTCTTTTATTGGAAAAGCTCTTCCACCATATAAAAATAGTGCAGAAAAATCCGCTAAACTTCAACATCTTCAAGGTATTGTTTATAATTTAAGTTTTGTTATAATATTAGGAGCAGCAATTTTCTTTTTAAGAAATGGTCAAATTACGCAAGGAGAATTCATAATGTTCTTTGGATATATTAATTTGTCTTTTAGTCCATTCTTTAGATTAAGCCAATTTTATAATTTTTATAAGAAAGCATCTGTAGCAATTAAAAGAATAGTCAAATTAAAAGATGTTACTCCAGAAGCAATGAATCATGGAGATAAAACAATAAAAGAATTCAAAGGGAAAATAGAATTTAAAAATATTAGTTTTAGTTACAACAAAAACAAAGAGACATTAAATAATATAAACCTAAAAATTAATTCTGGAGAAAGTATTGCATTAGTAGGAGAAAGCGGAGTTGGAAAAACAACTCTTTCAGAACTTATTTTTGGATATTATCAACCCTCTAAAGGAAATATTTTTCTTGATAATACTAATATCTCCAAACTAAAATTAAAATGGTTAAGAGAACAAATAGCAATAGTTCCTCAAGAAATAAGTACTTTTAATGATAGTATAATAAATAATATAAAATATGCAAATCCTAAAGCAAATTTTGAGGATATTGTTAGAGCAACAAAAGCAGCAAATGCCCATGAATTTATTATGTCTTTACCAAAAAAATATAAGACAATTGTTGGAGAAAGGGGGGTTAAATTATCTGTAGGTCAAAAACAAAGACTTGCTATAGCAATGGCTTTTCTTAAAAATCCTAAAATATTAATTATGGATGAACCTACTTCTGCTCTTGATGCAAAATCAGAAAGAAAAGTACAAGAAGGGATTAGAAAACTAATTTCAGGAAGAACTACAGTTATTATTGCTCATAGATTTTCAACAGTTAAAAATGTAGATAAAATAATAGTATTAGATAAAAATAAAATTGTTGAAATTGGCAATCACCAAGAATTAATGAAGAATAAAGGAAAATATCATGAACTTTACTCATTACAAAAAGGTTTAGATTAATTTATATAAATAAGGTATTATTAGTAAAAAAATAATAAGGTAACAATAAACTGATTACCTTGTTGTTAATCCTGAGTAAGGGTGCTGCAGGGGATGTGCCCCTGCTTTGTTTCTGCTGGGGGTGTTTTTTTAAAATATATTTTAGATTAGACTAATGTCTAATGTTTAAAAGTAAGAATTCCTCTAATTTTTCATGAGAAAGAAAGAAATAACTCTTGGGGTTGCAAGATATGTTATTGATAATGTTAAAACTTTAAAAGGAATGTTAAGAAAAGAACATTATTTTAATATATCTGGAGATGAGGGTTTTAGAACATATAAAGGATTTGCAGTAGATGTTCTTGCAGAAGTAATAAATAATGGATTGTTTTTTGGAGAATATATCCCTGCTTCTGCTAACCAAACTTGCAATTGTAATAATGCTAAATTTGTTCCAATTAATTATTCAAAATCAGCACTTGTTTTTGCAGAAGGATTTACTGAAACTGCTGAAGGACTTTTAGTAAAAGTTCCAGTTATTGAACCAAAAGAATATACTAAAATTCTAAAAAGTCCTGAAAATTTTAAAAAATATTTAAAGTTAGTAGATTTAAGAAGTGGTTTTGGAGAAAGACAAAAATCTTCAACACAGATTAAAAAATCTATAGATAGTTTATTTGCAGAATAAAACTTATTTTTCATTATAATAAATCTTAAAAAGGGAATTTCTTTTATGAAATAATGCCATGTACACAAAGTCAAATGATTGGGAAATGGATGGACCCTGATTTTAAATTTTTTATAAATAGGGAAGGAAGTATAAAAGAGAGAATGGCTTTTCTCATGCAAGAT
>JAFCDM010000094.1 GCA_017609695.1 Candidatus Pacearchaeota archaeon
TTCCAATCGCTGTATAAGACCCTGATCGATGCAATAGTTAGCTTTAAGGAATAGTTTTTTTACTTTGTCTTTGATCTGATTTGCTTTAATTTTGCGCATCTTTTCCTTTCCCGTCCTTCTTTTTAGACTCATTTTCTAAAATATTCTTCAATACATTATCAATGTGTATTTGGCTCAATTTACCTGCTTGTTCTGCATCTCTTCTCTTTAAAGCTTTTACAATTTCTTGGTGTTCTTTTAAGGAATATTTGAGTCTTCCAAGATTACCCCTCAATGATCTAATCTTAAATCTCTGTTCAGAGTTACTTAAATTATTACAGATTTTTATCAACCGTTTATTTCCACAGACACTAAATATTAGATTATGAAATTCACCATTTAGATCACTATAAGCAGTTATATCATTCTTGGAAACACAATTACTCATTTTTTCTATAATTTCTTCTAATTTGGTAATTTCTTCTTTGCTACTTTTTTCAGCAGCAATAGAAGCAGCTAACCCTTCTAATGCTCTGCGGATTTGTAAAACCTCACGGATATCCTCAAGAGAAAACTCAACTACAACCGCTCCCAAATTTGGATACATTTTAAGAAATCCTTCAGCAGATAATTGCTTCAGAGCTTCCCTTACTGGAGTCCGGCTTACTCCCAACTGTTTTGCAATTTTAATTTCTAATAATTTCTCTCCTGGTTTTAAATCCCCCTTAACAATTCTTGTTTTTAATATCCGATATACCTTTTGATTTAATAATTCATAATCATTTATTTTAAATAATTCGTTCATTTTAACCTCAATTACGTCTTTACTTTAATTTATACACGTAGTATTTTTTCAAAATATATAGTATAATGTATTATGTATACATCATACATTATATTTTAAATATACTACATTTATTTAAAAAGTCAACCCTTCTTTAAAAATATTTTAATTTTTTTTATAAAAGTTTCTTTAATTCTTAATTAAATTGTTTTTTTAAAGGTGAGAATGATAATTTAAAAATATAAAAAATCAAAGAATTCTGCTGGATTCCCTTTTTTAAGGGAATTACAAAGGAGGGATATTAAAAATAAAATTTCTTTGAAATGATAAAAGTGGAAAAACAATATTAGAGTAAGTAATTAATTGTTACTCTTTTTTTAATATCTTTTTAGCTTTCTGGATAGACTCCCTTACCCTTTTTAAAGAAGTCCCTCCAAAAGAGTCTTTAGTTTCAATAGCAGATTGGGGTTTTAATATTTCTAAAGTTTTTTCATTAAAATATTTATGAAAAGATTTCAATTCTGAAAGAGTTAAATCTTCCAAATTTTTTCTGTTTTCTAAACAATAAACAACCATACCACCTACTAATTTATGGGCTTCTCTAAAAGATAAACCTTTCTTCACCAAGTAATCCGCCAATTCAGTAGCGGTAGAAAAATCACCCTTGGTACCTTCTTCCATCTTTTCTTTATTAACCTGCATAGTTTCTATCATTTTGCTCATTAAGAATAAGGAAGTTTCTAAAGTAGATACGGTATCAAATAAAGGTTCTTTATCTTCCTGCATATCATGATTATAGGCCAAAGGTAAGGCCTTCATCATGGTTAAAAAATTTACTAAATTTCCATAGACCCGCCCGGTTTTTCCCCTGACTAATTCCGCGGCATCAGGATTTTTTTTCTGAGGCATAATACTGCTTCCGGTACAGAAAGAATCATCCAACTCAATAAAATCAAATTCTTGAGAGGACCATAATATCAATTCCTCCCCTAATCGACTCAAATGCATCATTAAGATGGCCGAGGCAGATAGAAATTCTAAAATAAAATCTCTATCACTCACGGCATCAAGACTATTCTCTGAAACCTTACTAAAATCAAGTTGTGAAGCAACATATTCTCTATCAATAGGGAAAGAAGTGCCTGCTAAAGCAGCAGAACCCAGGGGTAGAACATCTATCCTTTTATATAAATCTTGCATCCTTCCCTTATCTCGTTCAAACATAAAAAAATAAGCCATCAAGTGATGAGAAAAAAGAAGGGGCTGCGCATGTTGAAGGTGGGTATACCCTGGCATAATTATTCCCAAGTTTTTCTGGGCTGTTATCAAAAGAGATTTCTGTAAATCTTTCAACAAATCCTGGATTTTTAAAACTTCTTCTTTTAAATACATCCGCTCATCAAGAGCTATTTGGTCATTTCTACTTCGGGCAGTGTGTAATTTCCCGGCAACAGTCCCTATCTTTTCTTTTAATTTATTTTCCGACCAGGAATGGATATCTTCTGCTTCCCCAGTAGCAATTTCTAACTTGTTCTCCTGCACTTCTTTAAGAATCTGCCTTAGTCCCTCAACAATTTTATCTTTCTCTTCTTTGGTAATAACTTTGCATTTTCCTAACATCTGAGCATGGGCAATGCTCCCCAAGAGATCGTATTTAACTAATTTTTTGTCAAATGAGAGAGGGGATACAAATTCTTCCATCTCTTTATTTATATTTTTTTTAAATCTTCCACCCCATAGTTTTTCCATTTTTTCCCTCCTTGTATAACATCTAGTAATGTCAAAAATAATTTACTAATTTTCTCTTAAACTCTTTATTCTCAAATGTTTTAGTGAAATTGACTTGCCTCCCCCCCACTTTTTTAGTAGGATTTAAGAGAACTAC
>JAFCDM010000095.1 GCA_017609695.1 Candidatus Pacearchaeota archaeon
CCCCAGGAAGTTGAAGAGATGGAACAGAACTAACAATGCTTGGGCTTAGAGGATCGCTTATATCAATTATTTCTAAACTCTCCCATGTAGTTACATAAGCATAATTTCCTTGAACAAAAACATCTACAGGTCGATTAAGAGATGGAACAGAACTAACAATGCTTGGGCTTAGAGGATTGCTTATATCGATTATTTCTAAAGCATTAGAACTATATGCAGTAACATATGCATAACCACCAGATACAAAAACCTTCCTCGAAACCTCAAGTTGAGTGGAAGTTATCGAACCAACATGTTCTGCCCCAATAAATTCATCATCCATCCTCCACCAACCAACTAATGAGCCATCAAAATCAATAAAACTTGAAATTTCAGAAATATCATCTATAGCATGGCTCTGAACCTTAAATTCATCANNAAAAACACTATCACTTGGAGTAGGTTCTTCAAAACTAATTTCAGGAACACTTTCTTCTAAAAAAAATTCCCAAAACAAATGAGGATAAGTATAAGAAAAATCTTCCCAAGTAGTATCAAAATCCCAATTCGGAGCATCAGTATCATAAACATCATGACTCGGAGAATAAAAAACAGTTTCATCAGTTTCTAAATCACACCCAGAAGAACAATCTCCACTCCCACAACAAGGAAGGGGAGAAACATTATCATCAAAATAATAACTATTTTCAATAGTTTCTGAATTAGTTCCTATTAATCCCCCAACATCACTTCCCCCACTAACACTTCCAGTTGCATAAGAGTTTTGAGGGTTTCCAGAATTAAACCCAATTAAACCCCCAACACCACTTCCCCCACTAACACTTCCAGTTGCATAAGAGTTTTCAATTGTTCCATCATTATCTCCAACTAAACCTCCAACAAAATTCTCTTGACCTATAACACTTCCAGTTGCATAAGAGTTTTCAATTGTTCCATCATTATCTCCAACTAAACCTCCAGTCCGGCCCCTCTGTCCACCATTAACATTTGCAGTTACATAAGAGTTTTCAATTATTCCATGATTATTACCAACCAAACCTCCACCAACACGATCACTCGAAAAAACCTGTCCACTTACAGAACAATTAATAATTGTTCCAGTAGATTGTCCAACTAATCCCCCTATACTTGATACCCCTTCTATATCTACATTTTCTAATCTCAAATTTTTAATTTCTGCTTCAAGACTAATTTCACCAAACAAACCAACAAAACTTGTGGTAAGTCGAGAAATATACAAATCTTTAATCACATATCCTCTTCCATCTAAAGAGCCAGTAAAAGGAATCCCCCCCCCTCCAATAGGCTCAAAACCATCCCCCACATTCCAATTAATTGTATCAGAACAATCAATATCATTAGTTAAATAATAGTCCGAATCCAAAATATCTTTAATATCTTGCAATTCCTGACAAGTGCTGATTGGGACTAAAACAGGAGGCAAACTTTGAGAACAATAATTTTGCCCATTTGAACTTGCTTGATAAAGTTGGTTAATTTCTTCTGCACTTAAACTCCTATTAAAAATCGCAATTTCATCTAAACTTCCATCAAATGTTGCTCTAGAAGATTCTCCAAACCGATTTCCAATAGTTAATTTTTTTAAAGTTTCTGTGCCCTCTGCAGGCGAGGGAGAATCAAAAGGGTCTTCACCTATATAATCCCCATCAGCATAATATAATACCCGAGTTTCCTCAAAAACAACAGACATCATATGCCACTCTCCTAAACCATGATAAGCACTATAATCAATAGACTCCACAAAATAATTCTCCCCATCAGTTAGCATAACAAATAAACCATCTACACCAACAACATCATCAAACCAAATTGAAAAACCATTATTTCCATCCGAAGACTGAATATTTCCCATAAAACCTTTCTCATAAGTATCTACTTCAGAAGCAAGGTTGTACCATAAAGAAACTGAAAAACTATCACCTTTTGTAAAATTAAAAGGTTCTTTATTATCAATTAAAACCACATCATAATCGCCTCCCTCACTATCAAAACCAAAAGCTTGTCCAACCTGTCCAATCAGCCCAGTATCTGCCCCATTATTAACTCCATTAAAAGCTTCATTATCTCCACCATTAGCTGCAGGATCATCAAAAACATCTACAACAACAGGATCCAAATAATCATCATTATCAAAAGTCCAATAACTAATCATACCCTCAGGACAATTAGAAATAGGTCCAAAATCTCTAATATAATCAAACTCTAAACCCCCCCCCGAACTAACAACTTTTAAATCAAAAACCTCATAACTTTCTTCCTCTGCCAAACCTGTAATAGAAGCATAATACCATCCTTCTTCACTTATATCCTCAAATAAAGCAACTACTTCATTTCCACCTTCAACATAAACTTCAACTTTAGATAAAATATTTAGATTAACACCTCTTGCATAAAAATCTATAACCTTACCATTATCTAATTCCTGTTCAAACACAATCCGAACATACTCTCCATCACTAATCTCCTCACTCCAAACCTCATCTAATTCTCTAACTTCTTCATAAATATCAGAAATAAAATTTTTATTAAAATCTAAATGTTCTGCTTTTGTTATCTCAATAACAATCTCAAAAACAGCTTCTGATAAATAAGGAGTTATCCATTCAATATAATCTAAATATCCATCTTCATCAGTATCATAAACATAAGAATTAATCTTTTCCCTTTTCCCATTATTAATCCAATAAATTTTTACTTTATTTTTTTCATCACTTCCTAATTCCCTTGGAAGCTCTGCAAATGATAAAATATTTTCATAATGAGAATTATCAGGTCCTTTAATTATTATTCTTTTCTTATCTGCAGAAATTTGTTCTTCTTCAAAAACAGGAGCCTGAGTCAAATACTCAATTTCATATTCTCTACCTTCTCCTTGTATTTTAATTTCAATTTCTTCCTTTCCAAACAAACTTAAAAACTTTTTTTTCTCTTTAACCACAACCCCTTCCCCCC
Organism: Candidatus Pacearchaeota archaeon; assembly: GCA_017609695.1. Classification (GTDB taxonomy): domain Archaea; phylum Nanobdellota; class Nanobdellia; order Pacearchaeales; family GW2011-AR1; genus ARS1285. The sequence goes on from JAFCDM010000095.1 coordinate 2,974, forward strand.
CAACCACTTTTCCAGTAATTGCAACCTCTGAAGATAAAATCTCTTGTTTTTCATCACCTTCAATTTTCTTAACACT
>JAFCDM010000012.1 GCA_017609695.1 Candidatus Pacearchaeota archaeon
AGAAGAACAATTTTAAGACAATCATCTGAATTACAAAAATTTATTTTAAAGTGCCATAAGAGAACTCAAGAAAATAAACCGATTAAAACTCATTCAAGAGATTTAATAATTGTTCCTCAAATCGTTGGATTAAAAATTCATATTTATAATGGAAGAACATTTTTTCCTGTTCAAATTGAAAAGGAAATGTTAGGGCATAGATTAGGAGAATTTTCAGTTACTAGAACTAAAGTTAAACATGGAGCAGCAGGAGTTGGTGCAACTCGTTCAAGTGCTGCTTTAAGTGTGAAATAAAATGGAAGAAGAAAAAATAGAAAAACAAATAGCTAAAGATATAACTAAAACAGAAGATAAAGTTAGTGAACACCAGATAACCCAAAAACAAGCAGATACAGAAATAAAACAAGAAGTAAAAGAAGATATTAAAGAAACAAAAGAAAAAGATAAAAAACCAGAAAAACCGATTGTGAAATCTGGTGTAAAAAAAACAGAGGCTGTTGTAAATGGGAGAAACCTATCTATTTCAACAAAACATTCAATTGCAATTTGTAACTTGATTCGGGGCAAAAATATTGATAAAATTATTCCAATCTTAGAGCAAGTTGAAAAAATGAAAAAACCTATTCCAATGAGAGGAGAAATCCCTCATAAAAAAGGGATGATGTCTGGAAGATATCCTGTAAAAGCTGTTAAAGAATTCATTAAATTATTAAAAAGTTTGAGAGCAAATGCTCTTGTTAATGAATTAGAATTAGAAAGATATAAAATTTTTTGTAAAGCAAATATTGCCTCAAGGCCATATAAAAGATTTGGAAAAGGAAGATTTAAAAGAACCAATGTTCAGATTAAATTAATCCCTATAATGGGAAAAAAGAAATAAAATGGAAAATAAAAAAGCAAACCAAATTGAATGTAATGACAAATTTTGCTCAAAACATGGAAAATTAAGTATTCGTGGTAGAAGTTTTAAGGGAAAAGTTATAAGAAAATTCCCTAAAAGAATTTGTATTGAGTTTGAAAGAACTGTTTATATTAAAAAATATGAGCGATACTCTAAGAGAAAAACAAAGCTTCATGCTCGATTACCAGATTGTATGGCTCAAGATGTTAATATTGGAGATTATGTTGAAATTAGAGAATGTAGGCCGATTAGTAAAATAATCCATTTTTGTTTTGTTAAAAAAATACAAAGTAAGGGGGCAGAAAAATGAAAGGAGTCCTAGAAATAACAACAAAAAAAGAATTGTTAGGGTGTAAAAAATATCAAAGAATTAGATTTAGAGAGACTCCTCCTGGAAAATATGAAGTTTTTGTTGGAGTTGTTTCAGAACCTTCTTGTAGTTGTGATTGTGCAGTATTAGTTAGAAATCCAATTACATTAATGAAACAAGGAGATGGAATAATTGCAAGCAAAATTTTAGTATTAGATGATCTTAAAAAATGGAGATATGCCGCTATTGTGCATGAAATTCAACCTACAGATTCGAATTATGAATCTATATCAGGTGAATTAAATAAAGGAGTTTTAGAATAAAATGAAAGGAGTATCTGCAAAATTAACTAGGGGATTAAATCTTGGAAGTTTGGTTCTAGCAAGTGATAATAGTGGAGCAAGAATTGTTAGAATAGTAAGTGTAAAAGGCGGAAAAACAAAAAAAGGAAGACAACAATATGCTAAAATTGGGGATAGAGTGAAAATATCTGTTAGAGCTGGAAATCCTGAAATGAAAGGACAGGTTTTTGATGCTGTTGTAATTAGACAAAAAAAGCCTTATAGAAGAAACACAGGTGAAAGAGTTGCTTTCATGGATAATGCTGTTGTATTATTAAAAGATGAGAAAGGGAATCCAAAGGGAACCCAAATTAAAGGCCCTATAGCTAAAGAAGTTTCTGAAAGATGGAAATTCTTAGGTAAAATAACTAAATTTGTATTATGATAAAATGAAAAAGAAATTTTCAGTTAAATGGATTGGAAGTAAACAACCAAGAAAACAAAGGAAATACAGAGCTAATGCTCCATTACATATTAGACATAAATTAATGTCTGCAAATCTAAAAAAAGATTTAAAACAAAAATATGCTAAAAAAAGCATCCCTATAGTTAAAGGAGACAAAGTAAGGATTATGAAAGGGGAATTTAAAAAAAGAACTGGAAAAATAGAATCAGTAAATTTAAAAAAACTAAAAATAACAATGGAAGGAATTCAAAGAACTAAAAAAGATGGGACAAAGGTAAGTGTTTATTTTGACCCGTCAAATCTTCAAATTCAAGAATTAAATTTAGAGGATACAAAAAGGAAAGCTGTTTTGGAAAGGAAAATTAAGAAAAAAGAAGCTGAATTAAGCGAGAAGAAAGATGCTAATAAAATAAATAAAAAGGAGACTAATAACCAAGAAAATGTCATATCTAAAAAGAAATAAGATTGGGAAATTTTGGCCTATACCAAGAAAAGGAACAAAATACTTGGCTGTGCCTACACATAACAAAAATGATTCAATTCCTTTAGTGGTTGTTATGAGGGATATTCTTAAACTTGTTAAAATTAAAAAAGAATTAAAGAGATTAATAAATGAAAGAAAAATACAAATAAACCATAAAGAAATCAGGGAGACAAATTATCCTATTTGCTTATTTGATGTAATTAATTTTCCAGAATTAAAAAAGAATTATAAGGCAGTATTATCAAAAAATAAAAAGATGAATTTTGAAGAGATTTCAGATAAAGAAGCTGAAACAAAAATCTTTAAGGTTATTAACAAAAAAATATTAGGAAAGAAAAAAATTCAACTAAATCTTATGCATGGAAAGAATATTATTTCTGATGAAAAAGTAAAAACAGGAGATTCTATTCTTTTAGATCTTAAAAATAATAAGATATTGAAAGTTATTCCAATGCAAGAGGGGAAAAATGTTTATGTGATTAAAGGGAAACATGCAGGTATTAAAGGTAAAATAAAAGAAATTTTATCTCGTGGTGGAAAATCTATTGCAAAAATAATCTCAGAAGATGAAAAAATAAATGTTTGGATTAAAAATATAGTGGTGGTGGAATAAAATGGAACAAGAAATGATTAAACCAGCAAAACAAGAAAACGAGAATAAACCTATTGAGAACAAGATGAGAGAAATTGAAATAGAAAAACTTGTTTTTAATTGTGGGGGAATTGGAGATAAACTTGAAAAATCAGTAAAATTACTTGAAATGATAACCAAAAGAAAAGTTTATAGGATAAAATCTAAAAGAAGGATTCCTGCCTTTACAATTTCTCCTGGAAAAGAAAGTGGATGTAAAGTAACCCTAAGAGATAAAAGTGAAATAACAAATTTATTAAAAAGATTTTTTGCAGTTTTAGAGGGGGAAATTTCAAATAAGAAAATAACCAATAATTGTGTTTGTTTTGGGATTCCAGAGTATATTGAAATCCCAGGATTAGAATATGATAGAGATATTGGAATTTTAGGTTTTGAGGTTGCTATTGCCTTTAAAAGAAAAGGTAAAAGGGTTAAGTCAAAGAAAATAAAAAGAGGGAAATATCCAAAAAGACAGGATGTTACTAAAAAAGAAATAATTGATTTTTTAAATAAAAATTTTGGAGTGGAGGTAATTTAAGATGGAAGAATATGGGATATGTAAACTATTATCATATTGGAATGTTTTTGGGTGTACATGTAGAAGTTTAGGAACTCATTTAGCATTATCTAATAATGATTTTGTATTGGGATCTTTATCTACTTTTCTGACTTTAGCTTGTGGAATTAATGCAATAACATACGAAAGAAAAGCTAAGAGATTAGAAGCACAATTAAATAAAAATTTTGGAGTGAAGGTAATTTAAATATGACAACAAGTGATTGGAGAAAAGCATTGAAACAATTCAGAAAAAAACCTGCTATTAGGGCTAAATATATCAAACATAATAAACCTAAACAAAGAACAACCGGCCCGGCTTAGCTACTAAAAAATGCGAAAGATGCGGGAGATATGGGGCTATGATAAATAGGTATGGGATTAATCTATGCAGGCATTGTTTTAGAGAGATTGCTGAAGAGTTAGGATTTAAAAAATATAGTTAAAATGGAAAGAGACTCAAAAATCAAAGAAAGAAGGCTTTTTGCAGAAAGAAGAATAACAGAATTAGTTTCTACTTCTCTAAATCAGGGACTTTCAGTGATAAGGACATTAGGTTCAACTTATAATATTACCCCTCCTAAATTCAAATTAAAGCCTTATAAATTTGGAGGATTTTAAAAATGTCACAAGATATTGTTGCAGACGCACTAAACCAAATAATGAATGCAAAAAAAGCTAGAAAACAAGAAGTAGTGATAACTAAACATTCAAAATTTCTTATAAGTATTTTAGAAATTGCTAAAGAATCTGGATTTTTGGATTATAAGGTTGAAGGAAGAAAAGTTAAAATTGAAATAAAAAACTTAAATGAACTTAAGGCAATTAAACCAAGATATACAGTCTCTACAAAAAAAATAAATCATTATGTAAAAAGATTTCTTCCAGCAAAAGATTTTGGATTTGTTATTATTTCAACAAATGAGGGTTTGATGAGACATTATGATGCTGAAGAAAAAAATCTTGGAGGATGCTTAATTGCATATATGTTTTAAAATGAAAATAACCCTTTTAAAAAGGCTTGACCAAAACCAAAATTTAAAATGAAAAAGATAAAAGAAAACCTAAAACAAGAAATTGAAATTCCTGAAGGAATAACCACAAGTTTAGATGAAAATATCTTAATCATGAAAAAACAAGATAAAGAATTAAGAAGAAGATTAAGTTCAAGGGTAAAAGTAAAAATTGAAAATAATAAAATAATACTTGAGTCTGGAACAAAAAGAAATGATAAAAGAAACTTTGGAACGATGAAGGCTCATATTAAAAATATGATTAAAGGTTTAACTGAGGGATTTAAATATAAATTACAGGTTTCTTCAGTTCATTTTCCTATGAATCTTGAAATTGATAAATCAAAAAATGAATTGGTAGTAAAGAATTTTCTAGGAGAGAAAAAAGATAGGAGAATAAAATTAGTCGCCGGTGTTGATATTAAATTAAATAATGATTTTGTTGAATTAGAATCTGAGGACATAGAAAAAGCAGGGCAATGTGCCACAAATATTGAAAAAGGAACAAAAGTTAGGAACAAAGATAGAAGAATATTTCAAGATGGGATTTTTATAATTGAAAAACCAGGGAGGAAGTTTTTGTAAAAATGGCAAAGAAAAAACAAAAATTTATGAGAACTGATTTTAATAAATATTCAAAATTGGGAGTAAGAAGAAAAAAGAAACAAAAATATAGAAAATCGAAAGGATTAGATAATAAAATAAGATTAAAAATGAAAGGGCATGTAAGAAATGTCAGTATTGGTTTTGGGGGAGATAAGAAATTAAAAGGATTAGTTAAAGGACTAAAGCCAATTTTAGTTTATAATCTAAAAGATTTAAGAAAAGTTCAAGCTGGAGAAATTGTAGTAATTGCTAAAGTTGGAAAAAAGAAAAAAATAGAACTTTTTGATTATGCTATTAAAAACAATATAAAATTATCTGTTGATGCAAAAAAAAGTTTAGATAAGATTGAGGATAAATTAAAAAAATCTAAAGATAAAAAAATGAAAAGAAAACTTAAAAGAATTGAAAAGGATAAAAAATCTAAAAAACAAGCTGAAAAAAAAGCAAAAGATGAAATTAAAAAAGAAGAGGGGATTGAAGATAAACTAGAAGAATCTAAGGAAGAAAAACCAATATCTGATAAAAATTTAAGTGAGAAAAAGGATAGCCCAAGTGATAAGGCGGACATTGAAGATAAAAAACAAATTAAATCAAATAATTATGGGAGAGGAAATTAAAAATGAACCTTAGAAAGAAAAAACAACTCGCAGCCCAAGTTTTAAAGGTTGGAAAGAAAAGAATTTGTTTAAATAATGAAGCTCTTGCTGAAATAAAAGAAGCAATTACTAAACAAGATATTAAAGATTTGTATAAAGATGGCATAATTTTAATAAAGCCAATTAAAGGTAAGAAAAAAATCAAAAGAAGAAAAACAAAACGAGGGCCTGGAAAAATTAAAAAGAAGATTAAACATAGAAAACAAGATTATGTTAAGATAACCAAAAAATTAAGGGCATACTTAAAACAATTAAAAAGTCAAAGAAAAATTGATAATGAATTATTTTTGAAATTAAGAAAAAAAATAAGGATGAGGGATTTTAGAAGTAAAATGCATTTAAAGGAATATTTAGGAGGGATAGAAGGATTAGATTTAAACAAAATTGTAAAAATCGAAAAACCAACTAAAATTTCAGAAATAAAAAAGGAAACTAAAAAGAAAATTGAAAAAATAAAAGTTAAGGAGAAAAAATGAAAAATAAATTTAAACTAATAATAAATAAAATGAGAAGGTTTGTAGGAGAAGATTAAGCTATCTATCAATCAAGCTTAAAGATTAAATTATAGGTATAAAAAATAACATGAAAAAACAAAGAAAATTAGATAAGAGACGAAGAAGACAATGTAAAACAAATTACAGAAAAAGATTAATCTTACTTAAAGGTAAATCCCCGAGATTTGTAGTTAGAAAAACAAATAAATACCTTATTTTACAGATTATTAGAAGTTTACATGCTAAGGATAAGGTTCTTTATTCTGTAAACACTAAAGAATTATTAAAATTAGGTTTAAATGAAAAAAATAAAGGGAGCTTGAAATCAATACCTGCAGCATATTTGGGGGGATTATTATTAGGAAAAAAAGCCAAAGAATTAAAAGAAAGGGTGATATTAGATACTGGATTAATACCTAATACAAAAGGTTCGAGGGTTTATGCTGTTGTTAAAGGATTGTCAGATTCTGGTATGGAAATTAAATATGATCCCAAGATTCTGCCTTCTGAGCAAAGAATTTTTGGAGAAAATTCTAAAATCAAAAAAGAAGAAATAAATGATGTTGTTGAAAAGATAGGTATAAAAATCAAATCAGAAGTTAAAATAGGAGAAAAAGAATAAAATGAGAAGAATGATGACAAAGAAAACTAAAGAAGAAAGAGCAAAAATAACTGAAGAAAGGATAAGGCAAGAACAAGAACAACATTTAGAATCTTGGCAACCTAAAACAAAATTAGGAAAACTTGTTAAATCTAAAAAAATCACAGACATAGATGAAGCTTTAAAACATAAGATTCTTGAACCAGAAATTGTTGATATCTTGGTAAATTTAAATTCAGAAATCTTAAACATAGGGCAAGCAAAAGGGAAGTTTGGTGGGGGAAAAAGAAGGGCTTGGAGACAAACTCAGAAGAAAACTGCTGAAGGGAATACCCCTACTTTCTCTTGTATGTGTGTAGTTGGAAATCAGAACGGGTATCTTGGATTAGGTTATGGTAGGGCAAAAGAAACCCTGCCAGCAAGAGCAAAAGCATTGAGAAAAGCTAAACTTAATCTTATGAAAATTAAAAGAGGTTGTGGAAGTTTTGATTGTGTTTGTTCAGAACCACACACTATTCCTTTTATTGTAAAAGGGAAGGTTGGAAGTTGCAGAATAAAATTAATTCCGGCAGCTCAGGGAACTGGATTAGTAGTGGGGGATGAATGTAAAAAGATATTAAGATTAGCTGGAATAAAAGATGTTTATAGTGTTACTAATGGAAAAATTAGAACAACAATAAATTTGGCCAAAGCTTGTGTTGAAGCTTTGAAAAAAACTAGGGAGATGTGAAATGGAAATAGATACTTTAACAACAATCCCACCTCAAGTATATAAAACTAAATTAGAAGAATCTATTCTAGTTATGGAAAGGGCTGTCGAATTAGGTTCTAAATTAGAATTTTTATCTGCAGAAAGAGAATATCTTATTACTAAAACCATTATGTATGGATGTCTTTCAATAGAAGGGATAAATAAAGTTGATATATTTGATGAACGATATCTTAAATGTAAAGGAAGAATATAAAAAATGGAAGAAAAAAAATTTATTAAACTTAAGAAAGAAGAATTTGGAATTAAAGAATATATTAAAAGAAATCTAGGTAAAGGTAAAATTAGTAGATTGGATATTGAATATACTCCTGTTGGTGAAAAAATAATTATTTCAACACATAAACCTGGTTTGGTAATTGGAAAGGGGGGGCAAAAAATACAAGAACTAACAGAGGTTTTAAAAACAAGATTTAAACTTGAAAATCCTCATATTGAAATCAATGAAATTGAAAATCCTTTATTTGATGCTCAAATAGTTGCAGATGAAATTGCTATGGCTTTAGAAAGAATGGGTAATTTAAAATTTAAAGTTATTGGGTATAGAAAATTGCAAGAAATAATGAGGGCTGGGGCTCTTGGATGTGAATTAAGATTATCTGGAAAACTTCCAAGTGAAAGATCCAGAAGTTGGAGGTTCTCAGAAGGTTATCTTAAAAAAGCAGGAGAACCAAGAAAAGAGATTGATAGGGCACAATCTACTGCACTAACTAAAACCGGGATTATTGGGATTAAAGTTGCTATTATGAATCCTAATGCAAAAATTTATGATAAAATTGATATTGATAGCAAAGTAAAAGAACAAATCAATAAGGAGTTTAAAGAGGAAGAAAAACCTGAAAAAATAAAAAAGAAATTAAAGAAAAAAACTAGAAAGAGGATAAAGAAATAGATTTATTAAATTAAACATACATGAATATATATGAAAAAATCAATAATCAAAAAAATAGAAAGGTTATGGGGTGTAAGCTTAAGCTACTAATAATCAAGCTTAAAGATTTATGAGATTATAAGTTTAAAACAAACTAAACACAATAAAATGACGATATTAAAAATAAAAGACATTTCAAAAATGCCTAAACAGGAAGTTGAAGAAAAGATAAAGGACTTAAAAATGGAATTAATTAAAAATAGAGTTAGTTCAGGTAAAGGAGAAAAATTAAAAATTAAAGAAATTAAAAAAACAATTGCAAGATTACTCACTATCAATAGATTAAACCCTGTTGAAAACAAGGAAAAATAAACAAATGAACATATGTCCAAAATGTGGATTGCCTTTACAAGCTTGTGTTTGTGAAGAAATAGCTAAGAACGAACAGAGAATCCATATCCGGGTTGAAAAGAAAAAATTCGGAAAGATGGTAACAAGTGTCTCTGGTTTCCAAGGTGTGAATTTGAAAACCCTTGCAAAAGATTTAAAACACGAACTAGCGTGTGGTGGGACAGTGAAGAAAGACACTGTTGAACTCCAAGGGGACCATTCAAGAAATGCTAAAGTAGCATTGGTTAAACTTGGATTCCCAGAAGATACAATAGAAAGAACATAAAGGCAAAAAAGAACCCAAATAGAAGGTGATGTTTAAATAGATGGTAGTATAAAGTTTGGATAAAATATTGAAAGGAAAAAGATTAAAAACTTATAAAATATAAATAAGAAAATGAAAAAAAATTTGACAGCAATCATAAGAATTTCAGGTATGGTAAAAGTTAGTAAAGATATAGCTGGGACTTTAGACAGGCTTGGATTGAAAAGAAAATACTCTTGTGTTTTAGTTGATTTAAATGAAAAGCCCATAAAGGGGATGGTAGATAAAATAAAATATTATGTTGCTTATGGTGAAATTAATAGAAAAACTTTAATTAACTTACTAAAAGAAAGAGCTAAATCTATTGAAGGAGATAAAAAACCAGTCAAAATTGATGCTGAGAAAATTGCAGATGATTTGATTAAAGGAAAAAAACTTAAAGATTTAGGATTTAAATCTTTTTTTAGATTACATCCTCCAAGAAAAGGAATAAAAAGCAAACTTCAATATCCTAAAGGAGTTTTAGGAAATAATAAAAAAGATATAAATAAATTAATTGAGAGGATGTTGTAGGATGGAAAGTATAGACTTGAAATTAGCTGAAAAAGGGGCTTTAGAAATATTAAATAATCACATAAATAACTTGGAATTAGTAGTTCAGAGGTTTAGTGATTCTGAGCAAGATGCAGATTTAAAAATTAATGCCCTTTTGGATGCTGTAATGAAATATAAACAAGCTAGAGAAGTCTTAGACCCTTATATAGATCCTTCTGAATTAGATTTTAGATATAAAAAAATTATAATGGGTATGTTAAGCCCTAAATAAAAAATGAGAATAAAGAAAACTAAAAAAGCTAAAAAGCAGAGAGGCAATACAACTCATGGTTGGGGCGCTCGTAAAAAACATAAAGGTAGTGGGCACAGGGGAGGATTTGGGATGGCTGGAACTGGTAAAAGAGCAGATCATAAAAAAACATGGATTAATAAAAAATATGGGAACAAATATTTTGGTAAACAAGGGATTACTAGTAAAAAAACTGAAAAAAAGAGAGTAAAATTCATTAATGTAGGAGATATAGAAAAAAAATTTAATTCTGGAGAAATTAATCTTTCTAAATATAGAATATTAGGAAATGGAGAAATAAGTAAGAAATTTATAATAAAGGCAAAAGCATTTACTAAAGGGGCTAAAGAGAAAATTGAAAAAGCTGGTGGAGAAATTATTCTCCCTATTAAAAAAGAAAATCCTAAAAAAGAGAAAATTGAAGACAAGAAAATTATTGAAAAATAAAAATGAGATTTAAAATAATAATAAGGGGGAAACCTTAGGTTTCTTGTGAATGGAATTTAAAGATATATTAAGAAACTTGCCAGAAGTTCAAGGTCCGACTGAAAAAAAATTAAGTTTTAATATCAAATTAAAATGGACCCTTATAATTCTTGTTTTATTTTTTATTTTATCAAATATTGCTCTTTATGGTTTAGCAAATAATGCTCTTGAAAGATTTGAATACTTAGCAGTGATTATGGGAACTAGTTTTGGTTCAATTATAAGTCTAGGTATTGGGCCAATTGTAATGGCTTCTATTATCTTGCAATTATTAGTTGGAAGTAAAATTTTAGATATTGATACTTCTTCTCCTGAAGGGAAAAAGTTTTTTCAAGGTTTACAAAAATTAATGGTTTTCTTTTTTATAGTATTTGAAGCTTTAATTTATGTTTTAATGAGAGGACTTGAAGCAATTCCAGGATACACCACAATAGTTATAATCCAGTTAATTTTAGGTGGTTTAGCTATTTTTGCTATGGAAGAAACTTGTCAAAAATGGGGTTTTGGTTCTGGAGTTAGTTTATTTATTGCAGCAGGGGTTGGTTGGAGATTGTTTACAGCAGCATTTGGATTCTTAGCTCCTGGAAGAACATTATTACATTGTTTAAGTGGAGAAGGATGTTTTCAAGCTTCTGGAAAAGTTATCGCTTTGATTATTAGTTTAATAAATGCAGATTCTCAAGGGGCAATGTTAGCTTTAGCCGCTATCCTTGCTACTGCAATATTATTCTTAATTGTAGTCTGGGCACAATCATTAAAAATTGAAATTCCTTTAACCTATGACAGAGTTCGTGGCTATTCTGTAAAGTGGCCATTAAAATTCTTTTATGCAAGTGTTATCCCTGTTATTTTAACAGCTGCTTTAATTGCAAACCTACAATTGTTTGGAGGGTTATTACAAAATTGGATGGGCAAACCCACCTTTTTAGGAAATATTGTTAATGGACAACCAACTTCTGGATTTTTATATTGGGTTGGTTCAACAAATATTGTTTCAAGGATAATCCAAGGAAGCTGGGAATGGAGATTATTAGGGCAAACTCTTGGACATGTTTTATTTTTTATGTTTTTTGCATCTTTATTTTCAGTATTCTGGGTTAAAACATCTGGGATGGATGCCTCTGCCCAAGCTCAAAATATTTTAAAATCTGGATTGCAAATTCCAGGGTTTAGAAAAGATGAAAGAATCTTAGAGTCTATATTAAAAAGATATGTTATGCCTTTAACAATAATGGGGGGTATGGCTATTGGATTATTAGCAGCATTAGCAGATATTTTAGGTGCCTTGGTGGCAGGAACAGCTCTTTTATTAGGAATTATGATTATCTTCCAGTTTTATGAAAGTATTGCACAGCAACATGCAATGGATATGAATCCTGTTATGAAAAAAATGATGGGTGGTTGACACCTAAATTAAAAATTTCTTTATTTTCAAAAAATAAAACCTTATGAAAGCTTTAAAAACTATTTTTTGTTCTAATTTGTAAAGAGATGAAATAAAATAAAAAAACTGATAGTAAAATAAACTAATATTTTATAAACCAGGAAGGTTATGCAGAGTAAACTTAAGCTATAGAATCTTAAAATCTCAAGTTATGAAGGTATTTAATTATTAATAACCCAGCTTAAAAATTTATTAAATTATAAAGATTAAATAAAAGGTATAAACAATAAAAAACATAAATACAAAATGCCATTAACTGAATTAATCCAAGAAAGTCCAAGAATTGCAATTATAATCTTATCTCTTTTAGTTACGATATTTATAACTGTTGTTACTTATTTTATGACTGATAGAGTTAGAATGAAAGAAATAAGGCAAAGACAAAAAGCTTTAAGACTTGAGGTTAAAAAATATAAAAAAGACCCTGAGAAAATGTTAGAGCTTAACAAACAGATGATGGAAGATATGCCTGAGCAGTTTAAGCATTCTCTTAAACCAATGATAGTTACAATTATTCCCTTATTGCTTTTACTTGGATGGTTAAGAAGTGTTTTTTCTACAACTACTATTGCATCAACTTGGATTTGGTGGTATATTATTAGTTCAATAATCTTTAGTATATTTTTAAGAAAAGTTTTTGGATTGCAATGATTTGCTATATTTTAGAAAAAGAATATTTCTCTTTTAATATCTTATTAGTTTAAATTTAAGGTATAATTTAAGCTTTTCAAGAAGAATGCCTTTTAGGAAGGTATTGGAAAATCTTTCCCAAAGGTTTTAAGAGCTAAATAAACCCATAGTGGTTTTACTATCGGAATTAACTTATCTCTTTCAAGAAATTTCCCAAAAGAATCTTGTTTAATTGGAATAGATTCTAAGCCAGTATATTTCTTAGGAAAGTCAGTGGCTCTTTCTATTAATTCTCCTCTTTCTAAAGTGGTTTTGGCTTCCCACAAAGGAATAAGAAATCCCCTATGAGTTTTGTTATTATCTAAATAAGCAAATCCTCCCAAATGCATATCAAGCCCTTCTTCTAGCCTATCTCTTTCATCTTGATTAAATCCTAGTTCTTCAACAACAGCAGATTTTACTTGTTCAAAGAGATAATCTGGACCTTGGTTTAAAATAGTATCTACAGAAACTAGGGCTTTACCAAATCCACTTAAAGTGTTCCCAAAAGTTGCAGTATGTTTTTCTCCCCTTACTGAACAAATTAAATGCTTATCTATGGTTGTAACAATAGCAATGCTATCTACAACATTTGCTAGTCCTTCAAATGAAAAACCTCTTGAATATTTATCTTGTGGAAAAGCAGTTGCAATATGCTCCTTATAATTTGTTCTCGCAAGAGTGAGTTCTATTTTCCTGTCTTTATTCATAAAAGGTAATTTTGAGCATCTAACTAAATCTCCGTTTGTAGGTTTTGGGTCTTTATCCTTAATAAGGGCTTCCCATCTTTTATCAAGATAATCTTTTAATCTTTCATCTAAGACTATTCGCTCCCCTGGTTTTAAACAAATATTAGAAGGAGTAAAATTTCTAAAGTTATCTTCAGGGACTATTATTCTCCATCCTTCTTTTTGACTTCCATACATAAAGATTTTATCTTTTTTTAGTTTTTAAAGATTTGTATTTTAGAATGATTATTTTCTTTTAACTTAGGATAAAGAGTTTAAACTTTTTAAGCTAAATAATCTTTCTTTTCTTAAAAATCTATGACTTCTGAGTTATTTAAAAAACACATGAAATGATTTTTATCATCTGAACTAACTATTTTATAACCTAATTTAGAATAAAATCCACTTTTCTCTTTTCTAACTTTTAATAAAAATAATCCTTTAAATTCTTCATGAACTTTTTGCATTAGTTTAGTTCCATAACCTTTTCCCTGATATTCTGGATCTGTAGCCATAGCTGAAATCCCATAAATCTTTTCTCCTAAAAAGTAAATCATTACTGCAGAAATTAAATTTTCGTTTTCTCTTAAAAATCTAAATTTAATTGGATATTTTTCACTTGGAGCAAAAGCATATTCAAACATTTCCTGAGGGGGCTGACTCCAACATTTATCAATAAGTTTTTTATAATCTGATAAGTCTTCCCAATAGGTTTTTATCTCCATTTTTACTTATTTTTTATCCAATCTTTTTTGTTTTTAAATATTTCGGTATAAATTGCTTTTGCAATTATTTCTTGCCCCTGGCTATTTGGATGGGCATCTTCTTCAGAAACCCATAATGATTCTGGGTTTTTTCCTTTAAAATAAGGTAATAAATCAATTACATTTATGTTTTTTTTCTCTCCTATGGATTTAACAAACGCTGTTGATT
>JAFCDM010000096.1 GCA_017609695.1 Candidatus Pacearchaeota archaeon
AAACAACTTTTAAAGATAGATAAATCAAATATAGGTAAATGGGATTCTAAAATTAAGGGATTGTGTGATAAATTAAATAAGAAAAAGAATTATTATACAACTTCTTCTTGTGCTGGAAGAGTTGTTTTAATTAAAGGAGGAATTGATAAAATTGAAAATGCTTTTCTTTTTAGAACCCATGAAAAAATTAGTTTTAAAGAGTTGAAAAAGATTTTAAAGAGACTGGAAGGTGGAGATTATAAAGAGCTTGTTGAATTTCAGCAAACTCCTTGTATTTTGCATGTTGCTTGTATGGATCTTGATTCTGCACAGACTTTAGTTGATAATGCAAAAGAAAGTGGTTGGAAGCATTCTGGCATAATGTCAAGTAAAAAGAGGATTATGATAGAATTATACAGCACTGAAAAACTTGATTTTCCAATTATGTTAGATGGGAAGGTTTTGGTTGATGATGATTTTCTTAAAATTGTTGTTGAAGAGAGCAATAAGAGGTTAGAAAGAGTTTGGAAGAAGATTAAGAGATTGGAGAAAAAGATTTGAATTTAATCACCATAATCTATTTAAATAGAACTTCAAGAACATGCAATTTGGGTTGGATCTGAGGAAGGAGAATTAGAGGTTTCTTATGTTCCTTTTGATGAAAATTATTATAGGATGCAAAATCTCCCTGCAGTTTCTATTGCAAATTTAAATCCTGATTTTTATACAAGTAGTTTAAGAGTAGAATTAACTAATGGAGATATTTATAGATTAGTTTCTAAAAGAGAGGACCTTCCAAGGGAAGAAGGTTTGTCTAATGCTCATATTTCATTAATTCCATATACTAAAAGAGTTAAAGAATTGGATGAACATTTTGTTATATTAGGGATTCAAGGTGGATAATTTATTTAAATAAAAAAATTCTAAAAAAATAAAATCCTGGGCAAAGGCCCAGGTAAAAAAAGACATGAATTTCCCTATAATCAAACTTCACTTACAATATCAATGCCTAATTCAGAGATTTCTGGACTTGCTTGAGTCCTATAATCTTGGATTCTTTGTTTTCCTAAGATATATGGACTTGAAACTCCAGTCATTATTGTAATAACTCTGACTCTTCCTTCAAAATCTTTGTTAATACGTGCTCCGATTATGACTTGTGCTTCTGCAGCTATATTTTCTGTAACTAATTTACCTATTTGGCTAAATTCTTCTAATTTCATATCTGCTCCACAGGTGATATGTATCAAAGCTCCGCTAGCACCTCTATAATCCACGTCTAACAATGGATGGGTAAGAGCCTGCTTAACTGCTTCATTAACTCTATCACTTGAATCTGCTTCACCAATACCTATAACTGCTACTTCTCCTTTTTTCATAATAGAAGAAACATCGGCATAATCTAAATTAATTAAACTAGGTAAAGTAATTGTTTCAACAATCCCTTTAATCATAGTGCTTATTAGTTCGTTTGCAACTGCAAATGCTTGTTGGATTGGTAATTGTCCAGCAATGTCCACTAGTCTATTGTTATCAATAACAATAGCTGTATCAACGTGATCCCTTAGTTCTTGTAAACCATATTCTGCTTTGTCTATTCTTGCTTTCTCACATTCAAAAGGCATTGTAACAACGCCGATTACTACTGCTCCGCTTTCTTTAGCTAATTGTGCTATTACAGGGCAAGCACCAGTCGCTGTTCCACCACCCATGCCACCAATTACAAAAATCATGTCTGCTCCATGAACAGATTTTTTGATTTCAGATATAGATTCTTTTGCAGCTTCTCTACCAACTTCTGCTTTTCCTCCAGCACCTAATCCTCTGGTGAGTTCCTTTCCAATAAGAATTTTATCATCTGCTTTTGTTATGCTGAGATGTAAGGCATCTGTATTTGTAGCAAAAACTGTTGCTCCATTAATACCTTTATTAAAAAGCCAAGTAACAGCATTACCCCCAGCTCCACCAACACCAAAAACTTTTATGTTTGCTTTGCCAGCTTTTAAGTCATCAAAATTAATACTATGTGTATCTACATTTTCAATTGCTTCTTTTGCAAAATCTAGTACCATTTCTATTTTTTTTACCTCCTTTCATTCAATTAAGTGTAATACCAACCTTTAAATAATAGTCTTACCTTTATATAAATACAGAATAAAAAGGAGTCACCTCTTTTACATCACCAATTTTAAGTCACCGCCATGATTAAAATTGATTATTATAGAAATTAGTATAGTCTTTTCTTTAAAAACTTTTATGTATTAGAGGATATTAGTTTTGTTTTTAAATTAGTAATATTTATTTAAATGAACAGAATTTACATGCTTTAAGATGTGATTAAACTAATATTAATGGCATGAAATATAATTAGTTGTGATTGGGAGAAGTGTAGTTTGAAAATATAATAAGATATTAGTTTAGTGAAGAGAAAGTTATGTCTAATAATCAATGTCCGCCGATTTTTATTGGCTTTTTTTTGTATTTATTTTTATATTCTTCAAAAAAACAAATATTTCCTAAATTTGTTTTTGGTTTTTGGTTTGTTTTATCTACTTTTGAAGGATAGGCAATTGGTAGTATTGCTTCAATATCTATGTTTTCTGGAATTTTTAGCGCACTTTTTATTTCCATATTAACAAATGCCCCGACCCAACAGGAAGCTAATTTCATATCAGTTATTTTTAATAAAAAGTTTTCAATAGCAGCTCCTGCATGTTGTTTTATATATTTCTCTGTTCTTTTATCATACATCATATTGGTTTTTTTAGAATCAGAACAAATTGCAACAATAACTGGGGCTTTTTTAATAAAAGGTTGTTGACAGGCTTCTGCTATTTCATTTATTTTTTCCTTATCTTCTACAATAATAAAGTGTAAGATAGGAATATTTCCTGGGGAAGGAGCTAAATTTGCTGCTTCGATAGCATTAATTATTTTATCATACTTGGGTTTTTTATCTGAGTAATTTTTAATTGATGCTCTTTTTTTTATTACTTTGTCGAAATCCATTTTAATCTTGTTTTATTTAAGAAGAATAAGTATAAAAGGGTTTTGGAAAAACTTTTTTGTATGAAGGTTTATTTTTATTATAATTTAAAATACTTAAAT
>JAFCDM010000097.1 GCA_017609695.1 Candidatus Pacearchaeota archaeon
TCTTCCACATTTCTTGAATACTGGTTCACCTCCATCCTTATATTTATTGTAAACCCTATAAGCATGCTGCTTAGTGATATTTTGAATCTGTGATATTGTCCAAACACCTTTTTCTCTCTTATCTACCTCCTTTATAATCCATTTTACTTTCTTTTTATTTAGCTTTTTCATAAATTCTAAGCATTTCTTAGAGCTTATGTTATTTGTCGAGGTAACCTTATTTCCGGATAAGACATTTTAAAATCCCCCTCAAAACATTTATAAATACTGGGATAGTGATAATATTAGTTTAAGTCCCCAGTATGACTTCTTCGGGAGGAATGCTGGGCTTCCTATTTTTTCATAAAGTTTATAATAGCTTTTGTTAATTATTTTATATGAAAAGAGCAATTGTTTTTGTCGATGGCAATAATTGGTATCATAATGTTAAAGGGATGTTCAAGCCAGGAGATATTGATATATTTAAAGTAGCTAATTTAATTTGTTCTGCAAAAAAATATGATTTAGTAGAAATAAGATGGTATGTATCAACTCCAAGCATAAAGGATGGAGAAGCTATGTATTATAGACACATGGGCTTTTTAGATTTTTTAGAGAAAAAAGGAGTAAAAGTTATTACAAGAAAACTCCAAAGATTATCAAATAAAGAAATTTTAGAAAAGAAAAAGGAGACTATTGATTCATTAGATTTATGTAAGACTTGTAAACCATTAATAGAATCTGTATTTTTAGATTTAGCAGATTTAAAGAAAAAAGAAAAAGGTATAGATGTTTGGATAGCAGTAGATATGATAAAATTATGTTTAATGGATAGTGAATGTGATATTTGTCTTTTAATTTCAGGAGATGCAGATTTTGTTCCTGCTTTAAATCTTATTAAAGAGCAGAAAAAAGAGGTTCTAACTGCTATGGTTCCTTCTGGTTATTCATCAGAATTAAGAAAAAATTTTCCTTTCTTTATACTGAGAAAAGAAACTTTATTGAAATGTTTAAGAGATTACAAGGATTCAAAGAAATCTAAAAAGCATCTTTAAATCCAATAACGGAATAACGGAGATGAACTACCCCTACCTACCCATGCATAGCATCTCCGTTATTAGGGAAATGTTTATCAAGCCAGGGCATAAAATCAAAAGTTGGAATAGCAATTCTAATTCTGCCACGTCGGTTAGGGGCAGGTTTCCATTGAAATTCAAATAAGCTTAACATCTCTAAAGCAGATAAATACTCTCTAAATTGCCTTTCTCCGACCGCACCAAAACTCTCTTTTTTCGCATTAAAAACATAGATTTTATAGGCACTTTTTGTATCAGAAAAACCCATATTTTGCCTTGCATCCATACATAAAGCAACTAAAACAATTTTCATGTGTCTAGGAAGAGTAGGAAAAATCTCATCAATATCTGATAATTTTAATTCTTCTATTGCTTCTTTTATAGTTTTTTCAGAAATCTTCTGCTCTTTATTTAATTCAGTTATCATTACAACTTTTTTAAATAATTTCAAAGCAAATCTTATATCTCCTGAAATATCTGAACTAAATCTTGCTATTTTTAATAAAAGATGATAATCATAAGAATCTTGTTTTAATCCTAATTCTGCTCTTTGTTGCAGAATTTGAGCTATTTCTCCGCCAGCATAAATATCTAAAAATCGTTTTTCGCATTGCAACCTGCTGAAGATTTTTCTATCTAACTTGCCTAAAATAAAACCATCATTTGAAATAAAAATAAAACTTGCTTTTCCATGATTAAGTAAGGGAAATAAAACATTCCAGTGATCCCCTTTCTTTTTAACTAATTTATCAATCTCATCAAAAACAAAAAATAATTTTTTAGTTCTTTTTGTTAGCATTAGTTTTTTTAATTCATCTGCTAACTCATATCTATTCTTCCCTTTTTCTTTATATGTACGATTTTTAGCTTCACTTAAAATCTTTTTAGCAACTCCTCCATAACTATCATCTTCAGAACAATCAATATAAACTGCAATAATTTCTTTTCCCATTTTTTCTATAACTTTCTTAATTGTTATTGTCTTGCCATTTCCTGTTAAACCTGTTAATAATAAATTATACTGGCTGGAAATTCTTAATTTTGCACATATTCCATCAACTAAATCTTGTCTTACAGGAATTTCTTTTGGAATATAAGTTGAGTCAAATACTCCAACATCTTTAATTATACTCATGTTTACCTCTTGTTTTGTATAATCTACCCAAATTTAAAGCAGAAAACCGTTTAATTTTGAAGATAATTTGTTTTCTAACCAATTGCTTAGCCTTGTCCATTTTCTATTAATCTTTTATTTATTTGTTCTAACATTAATTCAATTTTAATTAATCTTGAGCCACCTCTTAGTTTTTCTCTGCATAATTCTGCAAAAGAAATTTCTCTTGATATTGCCTCTTTTTCTAAAACCTCTTTTAAAGAAGTTTCAATCATGAAGTGAATCTGAGAGTTCTTTTTTTCCATTTTTCTTTTCCAAGAGCTTATCAAGTCTGTCATTAATTTCTTTTAATTTATCTTTAATTTCTTCAAGATTAATTCTTTCAATTTGAATTTCCATTTT
>JAFCDM010000098.1 GCA_017609695.1 Candidatus Pacearchaeota archaeon
TAGGGTAGAATATAGATTCTAAAACCAAAACCTTTTAAAGAAGTTCGCACTATCAAAAGAAAAGAATATGGACCAACAAGAATTTCTTAAAAACCTTGAAACAGAAATTAAAATCGCTAAATTATCTCCTTATACTCTAAGGAATTATTTTGATTTCAACACAAAATTATTAAATCATACAAAAAAAAATCCTGAAGAAATAAACACTCAAGATGTAAAATATTTTCTTGCAGATAAATTAACAGATAAAGCTTCAAGCTCAATCATCTTATTTCTAGCAGCGATTAAATTTGCTTATACCAGCATATTGGGAAAAGACCCCACAATAGGAATTAAACGTCCTAAAAAAGAGAAGAAAATCCCAATAGTCTTAACAAAGCAAGAAATAATAAATTTAATTAAAAACACAGAAGTTTTAAAAAGTAAATTAATGCTTCAGTTATTGTATTCTGCAGGGCTAAGGGTGTCTGAAATTGTAATCTTAAAAAAACAAGATTTAAATTTTGAAGAAGGAATTGGATGGGTAAGATTAGGCAAGGGAAAAAAAGATAGGATGTTTATTATCTCTAAAAAATTATCTAATAAATTAAACAAATTTATTAAAAAACATTTAGATTGGGATTTTGTTTTTTCAAAAGAGAAACCTTTAACAACCAGAAATATCCAAAAAATAGTCCAAAAATCTACACAAAAAGCAGGGATTAATAAATCTGTTCACCCCCATACACTTCGGCATTGCCTTCATTCAGAAACCAAGATTATAAATAAAGGCAAAATCTTGCCTGCTAAAAATGTTGAAGGAGGAGTTGTAACTTCTTTTGATTTTAATAAAATGAAATTAACAGATGGAGAAATAATAGGTAAAGAAAAACACAAAAGCAGTAATTTAATCTCTTTGTGGGCAGATGGTTATGAAATTTGTTGTTCAAATAACCATAGATTTTTTACATTAAGTCAAGAAGGAATTTCTGAAATTAAAGCAAAGGAAATTAAGGAAGGAGATTATATTGCCGGAATCAAAAAAATCAATATAAAACCAAAATCAACAAAAGATGAAGGATTTTGGAGATTTGTAGGATATGCCTTAGGAGATGCTTGTTTTAGTCGAAGGCGTAGAGGGATTATAATCTCTGATAAAGAAAAAAAGATTATAGATTATTACGCAAAAATAATTGAAAAAACATTTAGTAAAAAACCCAAAATCTCAAAACATAAAACAATTAATTCATATCAATTAGCTATTTACTCTTTAAAAATACTTTCAGAAATGGAAAAATTAGGATTAAATAAATATTCTAATATCCGCAGAGTCCCAAACGAACTAATGAACAATAATCAAAAAAATATTTGTCAATTTATTGCAGGATTATATGATGCTGAAGGAAATAATGGAGAAATTAAATTTTTTTCTGCTAGCAAAAGATTACTAAAAGATGTACAAATGTTGTTATTAAGGTTAGGAATAGATTCACATTTAAGCCAAAGAGAAAGAATGGTGAAGTTACCTTCTAAAAAAATAATCCATCACACAATCTTTGTTTTAAACATTATTCATAAACCAGATCAAGAGCAATTTATAAAAAAAATACCCACACTTAAAAAAAATTTAAAATCCCTCCCAAATTACTACGGTGAAAAAATTCCTGTTCAAAAGATAATCAATAAGATTTATAATAAACATGTAACTAATCGTAATCGTTGGAAAGGAAGCATAGCATCACAATTTGAAAAAGTAGGAATTAAACATATAAGAAGATATTGTAAAAATATCGTCCCTGTTAAAAAAACTTTAGGGAAAATAATCAAAGTTTTTAAAGAATTTGAAAATTCTCCAGAATTAATATTCCTTGAAAAAATAAATAATTCTAAAAACTTAAAATGGTTATGTGTCAGAAAAATTAAAAAAATTCCCAATAATGAAGAGGTATTTGATTTTACTATTAGCCCAACTCAATGTCTAATTACAGATGGGATAATAAGTCATAATTCCTTCGCAACACACCTTTTAGAGGATGGAGTAGATATAAGATTAATACAAAAATTACTTGGACATTCGACTATTGCTACAACCCAAATTTACACTCATGTTTCAACATCTCAATTAAAAGAAATAATCAGCCCCTTAGATAGATTATAAAAAACAATAAAATTTTTAAATTAAAAAACCTTTAAAACTTATAACCAAAAAATGGAACTAAAAGGAACAAAAACAGAAAAGAATTTATTAAAAGCATTTGCAGGAGAAAGTCAAGCAAGGAACAGATATACTTTTTTTGCAAGCATAGCTCAAAAAGAAGGTTTTAGGCAAATTGAATCTATTTTTTTAGAAACAGCAGATAATGAAAAAGAACATGCAGAAGTTTTTTTTAAATATTTAAAAGGAATAGATGTTGAAATTACAGCTGAATATCCTGCTGGAAAAATAGGAACAACACAAGAAAATTTATTAGCCGCAGCAGAAGGGGAAAAAATAGAGTGGGAGGGATTATATCCTGATTTTAAAAAAACAGCAGAACAAGAAGGATTCCAAGAGATAGCTGCCTCTTTTAAGGAAATAGTAGAAGTTGAACAAGAGCATGAAAAAAGATATAGGAAACTCCTTGAAAATGTGAAAAATAATAAAGTTTTCAAAAAAGATAAGATAGTTAAATGGAAATGTAGAAATTGTGGGTATGTTCATGAAGGAAAAGAACCCCCAGAACTATGTCCTGCTTGCAAACATAAAAAAGAATACTATGAAGTTTTAGCTGAGAATTATTAA
>JAFCDM010000099.1 GCA_017609695.1 Candidatus Pacearchaeota archaeon
AACATATCATGGAATAGAATCTTATGGAAGTTTATTAGATAATTCTTTCAAAGAATTATGGACAAGTGAAAAAAGATTAGCAAACTTAAAAAATCTCCCAGATGAACATTGTAACTTTTGTTCTCCTTTTTCTTCTAGAACAAATGATTTTATGACTTTCCTTGATAGCATAAAAAATGGAAAAAGCAATTAAATGGAAAAGCCAAAATTAAAACCTGGACAAAAAGAGGTTTCGATTTTATTAATACCAAAAGGAAAAACCTATGACGAACTTTCTTCATTAATAATAAGATTGAGCAATCAATATAAAACACCAATGTTTGAACCACATGTTACATTAATTGGAGGGTTTGATATAAGTAAAAGAGATGCTATTTCTAAAACAAACAAAATAGCAGAAAATCTTAAACCTTATTTAATAAAAATCAGCAATCCTGTTTATCTTCATGAATATTACAAAAGTCTTTTTTTAAAAGCAGAAAAAACAAAAGAAGTTGTAGAAGCAAATATTTTAGCTAGAACCATCTTTAATGATAAAAGAGATTATGAATATTTTCCACATTTAAGTTTAATGTATAGGAATTCGTCTGATAAAATAAAAGAAAAAATAATCTCAGAAATAAAACAAATTAGCTTAGAATTTAAAGCAGATCAAATCCATCTTTTCTCAACAGCAAATGGACCTAAAAATTGGTATAAAATGCAAACCTTTGATTTAAAAATATAACTAACAGAAATCTAATTACTTCCCTCTTCTCTGTCTTCTTTTCCTTTTCTCCTTCTTAAGTCTCTTTCTTTGCCACTTCCATCTCATCTGGCGTTTCTTTTTCCATCTTCTACTTGAACGTTTCATAAAACACTTAGAAAAATTAGGTTTAAAAAGCTTTTCTAAATTGAATTTTTAATAATAATCACCAAATCATAATAATCTTTATATATACCTCCCACCCTAATTTTTTATTCTAAAAGATGGAAACTTTCACTAACCAAAATCCTGAAAAACCAAGAGATTTAAAAATCTCAGACATCTGGACTGAAAAATACAGACCTAAAAAATTTGAAGAATTAGTTGGGCAAGATGAAATAGTTAAAAAAGTGCAGGGACTAACAAAATCATTAAACATACCACATTTATTATTTGCAGGTCCTGCTGGAACTGGAAAATCAACTCTCGCCTTAATTATTGTAAGAGACTTATTTGGAAATAGCTGGAAAGAGAATTATTTAGAATTAAATGCTTCAGACGAAAGAGGAATTGATGTAGTAAGACAAAAAGTAAAAGACTTTGCAAGAACCAAGGCACTTAAAAACGTACCATTTAAAGTAATATTTTTAGATGAAGCCGATGCTTTAACAAAAGAAGCACAACAAGCATTAAGAAGGACAATGGAAAATTACACAAGTACTTGCAGATTTATTATGTCTTGTAATTACTCTTCCAAAATTATTGACCCAATTCAATCAAGATGTGTAGTTTTTAGATTTAAACTTTTAGAAAAAAAAGATGTTGAAAAAAGAATTAGATTAATTATGGAAAGAGAAGGATTGCAAATAAGTGATGCGACAATAGAATCATTATATGAAGCAAGTGAAGGAGATTGTAGAAGAGTTATTAATCTAATCCAAGCTTCTGCTTCAATATCCCCCACAATTACCTCAGAATTAATAAACACCTTAATTTCTGCAGCTAAACCTGCAGATATAAAAATAGTTTTAGAGTATGCTCTATCAAGTGATTTCTTAAAAGCAAAAGAAAAGTTATTAGATGTTATGTTAAAAGAATCTATTGCAGGAACAGACATAATTAAATCTATACAAAAAGAAATTTGGAATTTGCAGATAGATGACGAATTAAAAGTAAAATTAACTGAAAAAACAGGGGAAACAGAATTTAGAATGACAGAAGGAAGTGATGAATTTGTTCAGTTAGAATCTCTTTTAGCAAGTTTTGTGTTAGCTGGAAAGGGGGTAGGAAGATAAAATGAATACAAAAGCCTTAAACATCCCTCCAAATTTTTTAGAAACCTTAAAAATTACTTCTCAAAAATCAAGATTAAGAAAAAATGAATTAGGATTAAGAAAATCTTCAAGTATTACAATTGAAGATAAAGTAGGGCCATATAGATTCATAACTCGAAAAACACAAGAGAATGAAAAAAGACCCTACAAAACAGAGTTAAAAGATTCTAGAAGTACAAAGTCTTGGGAAGATATTACTAACCCAAGATTTAGTTCTAGTCTTGAAGAAGCAATCAATTTCCATTATTCTGCCAGAGATGAATTAAAAAAAAGGTTAGAATAAAATGAAAATTAGGATTCTATGTAGCAAATATTTCTATTATAAAATTCCTGAAACAAAATCTAAATTAAAAAGATTAGGGCATGAAGTATTCTTACCAAATAGTTATGAAAATCCAAAAGATTAGGGCATGAAGTATTCTTACCAAATAGTTATGAAAATCCCTTTAAAGAAGAAGAAATGAAAAAAATAAGCCCAGAAGAACATTCAAGATGGAAACAAGCTATGATGCGATTACACGAGAAAAAAATAAAAAAAGTTGACGCGATACTTGTTTTAAATTTAAAAAAAAATAACATTCCAAATTACATTGGGGGAGCAACATTTATGGAAATAATTAAAGCTTGGGAATTAAATAAAAAAATATTTTTTTACAACAAT
>JAFCDM010000013.1 GCA_017609695.1 Candidatus Pacearchaeota archaeon
CTTGCCTTAATATCTGCTTTCCCACCTTTAGGTTTTGCTAAAATAGCATCACAGATAAAACACTTAACATTTGTTGTTGCACCTTCAAATATAATCTGTTCATTCTTGCAACTTTGACATCTTATTTTAATAAATCTATTTTTGGATTTCATCTTAAAAAAATACTGCTTAATAGGTTTTTAAAGGTTTCTTTCAACATTAAGATAATAAAAACCTTTATAAAAGAGAACCTAATTCTTTTCATATGGAAGAACAATTAGAAGAAGGACAAATAGTTTTATGCACTGTAGACAAAATAATAGGCACAACAGTATTTGTAAAAATACAAGATGATGGTGAGCGATTGAATCTTGAGAAAGATAATGGAGAAAGTAACAAGATACAATCAGGAATTGAAGGAACACTAATAACTTCTGAAATCTCTCCAGGAAGGATTAGAAATTTAAGAGATTATGTAGTTCCTGGAAAAAAAATTGTTTGTAAAATTCTCCGTATAATTGGAAATAGAATCCACTTATCATTAAGAAGAGTTAAACAACATGAAAAAAAAGAACTTCTTGATAAAATTAAAAAAGAAAAAAATTTAAAAGCCATTCTTAAAACAGTTTTAAAAGACAAATCAAAACAGATAATTGAAAAAATAATGTTAGAATATTCTTTAACTGACTTCTTTGAAAAAATAAAAGAAAACTCAAAACCATTAGAAAAATATACCACAAAACAAGAATCAGAAAAAATAATGCAAATAATAAAATCAAAAAAAGAAAAACCAAAAGAAATAAAACAAGTAATGAGATTATCAAGCAAAGCCCCAGAAGGAATCTTAAAAATAAAAGAGATAATAAACAAAGCATGCAAAGATTCCAAATGTGAGGTAAGTTATATTGCTGCAGGAAAATATAATCTTAAAATTAAAGGCGAGGATTTTAAAAAAATTAAAACAGAAATAAACAAAGTTTTAGATTCTATTGAAAAACAAGCTAAATCTCAAAAATGTGATTTTGAAGTTGAAAAAACAAAACATTAGAAATATATTTTAAAACATAATAATTCTTTTAAATAAAAAAATCTAAATAAGTTAATGATAAAACAAATCTGGACAAGAGAATATAAAGCAACAACTACTTATACAAGAGGGATAAATGCTAATCCATTATCTGAAGAAGAATTAGAAAAACAAAGAAATGCTATAAATTTTAAAGACTCAGAAGATAATATAGAAAGGCATTTAAAAGAATTACCTCTTGATGTTGTCGGAGAACCTCCAATTTCTTTTCAAAATTTTCCAGACAACCCCTATCTTAGAATAAATCCCTCAGATAATTTCTGGAAAAAAGGAGCAAACCTATCTAATCCAGGTTACACAAAAAAATTAGAGATATCCTCCCTTGAAACACCTCCAAAAGATTTAACCATACTTTTATCTAAACAAGGATTTAAAAAACAAGGATAATCAAAATAAAGTCTTCTGTTTCTCAGGTAATAATGCAACACCATAAACACCATCATAACCTGGCTTAACTTTTATCTTGCCTACCCTATTATCAATAATCAAATCAACTAATAACCCATTCTTCAAAACCTTAGATAAATCTTCTTTAGAAATATTTAACAAAATATTAAACTCATTATCAAAATTCTCAATTAATTCATTATAAATTCTCCAGCAAGATTTAGAATTCATACCCATACCCAAAGCCAAACTTATTAACTCATGTAAAGGCAATAAAGTATAATATTGTTTTTTATTTTTATAATCTGCTTCCTTGTTTGCTAACTCCTCAACCCTATAATCAACACCAATTATCAAATTTTTATTACATTTAGGACATATACCTTTTAATTCCTTAGTTTTTTCAGGAGAACAAGAAAAATCACAATTAGAATGCCCGTCAAAATGATATTTCCCATAAGCAGGGTCTGTTTCAATAGTTCCAATAAAATCATTTTCTCTAATCTGCTTAATAATCAAATCATAAGATAACTCCTCCCCTTCTATTAATTCAAATATAGTCGCTTCACGACCAAGACGCCAAGGCCAAAAAGAATGACTATCTGAAAAACTTACAATAGAAATATTTTCTAAATCTTTAATTCTCCAATTCATTTTTGGATTTGAACTAATCCCTGTTTCAATAGCATGAATTCTATTAGCCTTATCTCCAAATGCCTCTTTTAAACTATTAAATCCTCCTTTACTTCCAAAAACTCCAAACCAAGGAGTCCAACAATTATGAACACAAACAAATTCAGAAACATAAGAATTATCTTCCTCTACTTCCAAATTATAAACTTCACCAGAATAATCCCCAATCTCTATTTTCCTTATTGGAATATAAATATAATAACTATCAATCCAACCATGTCTTCGTAACAGTTTAGTTTTAAATCTTTGAAAAATATCTTCATCTAATAACTTAAACTTATCTTCAAAAAAAGATAAATTACCTAAAGAATATAAATCATGATTTGCTGTAATCTCTCTCTCATTAATAAAATGTTTGCCTCTTTTTTTATATTTTTCAACCTTATCTACACTAATATTTGGGATAATGCCTAACCTTAAACAAATAATCTTCATTTGATTCATAAGTTCCCTTGAAGTAGTATAACCCTTATCTCCCCTATACCATCCCCTAAAGATTTCTAATTGTTTTTTTAATGATAATTCCAACATAAAATTTTTAAGTGCTTTTGTATACGCCCTATGGATCTTAGAATTATAAAATTGACTAAAAAATTTATTAATAAATTTAGAATAAAAAATAATATCCCTCCCCCTTCTATAATCAAATTTAAATTTTTCTTTACCAAAAACCTTTTTTATAAGATTTATTACATCCTTAATATATTCTTGTTCATCTTTATTAAATGAAAAGCCTACCCCTTC
Organism: Candidatus Pacearchaeota archaeon; assembly: GCA_017609695.1. Lineage (GTDB taxonomy): Archaea > Nanobdellota > Nanobdellia > Pacearchaeales > GW2011-AR1 > ARS1285. Next base: position 2,891 of record JAFCDM010000013.1, read on the forward strand.
TTTTCTAATCAAATAACCCTCTGCCAAAAAATACCCTAAAAGCCTACAAAAATCAGGAGTAATTTTAATATTATTAATTTCTTTTTTATCTTTTGTTTTGATAAACCTTGGGTATGCTAAAAAATCTCCTTCTTTAAGTTCAGAAGCAGGAATCCATTCTAAAATGTATTTTTCAAATCTTTTATTCTTACATTCTTTTAATTTTGAGCAAGTTTTCTTACATAAACCTTTTATCCAAGAACATTTATAACTTTTAATGGCATAATAAGGATGTTCAGGAGTAGTTTCTAATCCCTCAGTAAAATACCAAGGGCGGATTTTATATATTTTTCCCTTGTAATTCCTAATAAAAATATCCGTAACTTTTTTCCATCTATTATTATGTGTTAAAACTAAATCTCCTTTCTTAACATTCTTAATTCTTTTAATTGAATAATTAGTATGAATCATAGAATTTCCTAATAAACAATGGGCAGGGATTACCTCAATCCTTTCATCAATCTCCTGCATTTTTGCAACAAAATCTCTACAACTTATTTTAAAAATAGGCCTTCCATCATAATCTCTTCTTCCTTTTGTATCCAACCAAGAATTAATCTTATCAACAACTTCTAAACTAGGAGCCAAATAAACAAGATGAACCCTTCTTCCTTTTTCATTTTGAGTATAAATCAAACTTATCTCACTAGTTAAAATAAAAGGAAATCTACCTTCACCATCTTCATACCATAAAATTCCATTTTCTTGTTTCAGCTCTTTTAATTCACTTAACCAAACCTCATGTGTAAAATCTCCTGTTCCCAATAAATTCAGACCTTTAACACGAGCCCATTTCACTAAATTAGGGATAGTAATAGCCTTAGAACAAGCCCTACTAAAACGAGAATGTATATGCAAATCTCCTATAATCCAATTATTCTTAATCATAAAATCTTAAATAAAAACCAGTTTTTATATATTTATATTTTATTTGCAACAAAGAACTGGGTAAACATTATCACAATCTTCTTCACTTGGTTTAGAACCAGTCCAATATGAACCCCTACCACTATCTGTAGTAAATCCCCCACACTCAGAATTAGAAGTTCCCCCCAAAGGAGTTGCAGATATCACCCAACCATTAGGGATTATTCCACCAGTTTGAGCAAATCTAGCTATTTCAGAAACATCACAAACATGATAATCTGCACAATCATTTATTTGAATCCAATTATAAATTTCTAAATATCCCCCAAAATTACCATCATGCCCTATATTTGTTGCTTTAATTTCACTAGGAACATAATATCCTATAAAGCTTTCAATTTCTCCTGCATCATGCCCATGAACTAAGGGATCCCCGCTTCCATACGCAATAACAAATCCAACCCCAATTAAAAAAACAAAGATTGCACTCAATAAATAAAAATCCCTTCTTTTAATTTTAAAAACTAAATCCTTCATCTTCATCACCTATAATCTAAATAACTTTAAACTATTTAAAGTTTTTCTCAAACATGCAAAAATCTAATCAACTGATAAACATCACCACTACCATAAGTTATATTTGCAACAGTTATTTGAACTAAAGCAATAAGCCACATAAACAAAATCCAATTAACAGCCAGAATCCATTTTAAATTATAATCCTTTTTAAATCTAATTTTATAATAAGTATAAATATTAATAAAAGCCAAATAAATTCCAATCAGAAACAAAAACCTTAAATCAGAAACAATCCCTGCAATATTAATCTTTATTCTTTGATACTTATCTAATGCTTGATAACCTTTTAAATCAAACTTTGTTACCCCTAATTTATCTTGTTTTGGATCAAAAAAATTAGGAATTGTTTGTAATAAATTAAAACTATAAGAATTTTCAATACCATATCCATTTAATTCTCTTTGATGCCCTCTTTCATGAAAAAAAGTAGATATTTGAATAAGGTAAGGTAAAAGTAAAAAGATAGTTACAAAAAGAAACAAACCTATCTTAACAACTTTCCAAACCTCTTTTTTATATTCAGGATTCATAAATCAATAAAAGAATTCCAAACTTATAAAGCTTCTGATAAATCTTATAATCCTATCTTCAGAGTATACTTCAAATCTTATATTTCCCCAACTTATCTTTTAAGTCTTAAATTATTAATATTTTCTTAAAGAATATGTGATTTTACATTTTATGCTATTCATATTCTTATTTTTTATCAAATCAAAAAATAAAATTACAATTCAATCCTCCTCGTCCCCTAAGCCTCCAGCCCCAATATAAAAAATACATTCATTATCTGGCAGATTTGGACTATCAATTAATTTTGCAACACGACTATTTTTCTTACCCCTTCTAATATACAATCTATAAGTTGAATTATGAACAACAAAACCATTAGCTATATAATTCTCATTCTCAGGAACAGCAAAATCATAAAACAATTCATTATCTATATTTTCAGTAATTTTTATTTTTCTAATTTTTTCGAATCTAAAATCAGACCTAAGTAATTTAAAAATAAAATTTATCTTTTGTTTAATTTGTCTATCTTTAATCTCTAAATTCATTAAAGCATTAAAAGCTTTTATTAATTCTTTTTTATTAATCCATTTATAATTGCTCGGTCTTGATTTAATAATCAAAGAAGGAGTTAATCCTCTTTCCTTCAATAAATTCCAAATATCCTTTCTTTTAATAGGCATCATCTCTTTAGTATAAATATTCCTACAATAAGTTACACATTCTAATAGTCTTTTCTGCTTATCTAAAGCAGTAAAACCAATTTGTAAATAATCCAAAATATCTTTATTACTAATTCTTAAAACACTCATATTCTTTTTACCAATATCAAATTTAATTGTAGATCGTATACCAAATCTAAGTAAAAACAATTGCAAATATCTAAGAATCTGTTTCTCTTTTTGAACAATAGTAATCATTGCTCTTTTTTTATTAATATATCCTTCAGCATCAACAAATCCTTTAATAAAAGATTTAACAACATCATCCTTACTTCTACCAATGCAACTAAAAATATCTGGAATTAAAGACTTAAATAAATTTCTTATTTCTTTAGAATTAATATAAAGAGTATAACAATTTTTATTTTTCATTTTTGTGATTCTACTATTAATGTTAAATATTTCTTTAAACAAACCCTTATAATAATTCAAAACCTCAAACCTTTCATCTCTAAATCTTAATCCTCCTAATTCAAAATTGCCATCTCCAATAAAATAACCATAAATTTGAGCTAGATCTGAATTCATAACAGAAGGAAAAATCAAATTTCTATGTTTATAAGTATATGCTGGAATTAATTTCAATTGCAACCCTTTAAAACAAGATTGTAAATTATTTAAAACACTAAAAGAAGTTGACCAGTTCTGATTTAAAACTCTCCTAAATTGTCTTGGAGTTATTCCAATTTTACCACAAATTTCTTTTCTAGTTATTTTATCTTCTTGTAATTTTTTCTTAATTTCTAAAGAGGATTTCTTAGAAACTTTACCAATCCTTTTAAAATTAATGACAGGAATCTTTTGTTCTTCTCCCATAATCTTAATCTTTCCTACCTGAGCAATAAAATCTCCTTCCTTTAAATCTCTAGCTTCTTTTTCCACTATTGAAAAATTATCTATTATAAAAAACCTATGTAGTTTAGAGCATGTTATCTGATTAGTAGTTTGAAATTCATACTTTTTTTGCACATCTGGATTAACAAAAGTAAAATCAGAATCTGCATTTTCAAAGCTCATATTATTAAAAAATCCAGAAATTACCTTGTCTTTTTTCATATTTTTTATATTTTTAATGCTTCCATCTGCAAGTTGTATCAAACTATCCCCAGTTAAACAAGCATGCCCAACAATATTTCCCCCAATTGCAGTTGTTGGATCCCCAAACATCATTGCTGGATTTGACATAACCTGATTAGTCACATAAACCGCCAAATTAAATTGTTCTGCCATCTTCATTAGATTATGTAAATATTTATTTAATTTCTGTTGCCTATCTGCTAACTGCCCTCTTCCAGAAAATTCTGCCCTAAAATGAGCTGTTAAAGAATCAATGATAACCACCCTCACTGGTTCTCCGCCTTGAATTAATTCTCCAACTTTATCAACTAACAACATTTGATGGTCTGAATTAAATGCACGAGCAACTAAAATATTTTTCAAAACATTTTCAGGATTCATCCCTTTTGCTTCGGCAATTTGTTTTATTCTTTCAGGTCTAAAAGTTCCCTCAGTATCAATATAAACAGATTTTCCCTCTGCACCCCCCATTTCTAAAGGAATCTGAGAATTAACAGCCAAACTTAAACCTAATTGAGTGTTATGCATAAAAGTAGGCATATTTCCTCCAATAAAAGAATGTCCAAAAGGAACAACAAAATCATAAACATAATCATCATAATCTATCTCTTCAATTTTAACAACCTTATCCCATCTAAAATTTCTTAGATTATCCATTAAATTTAAAACAGAATTTAATTTTTCTTTTCTAATTATTAATTCACCTAATAAAACTTTTTTTAAAATCTCTCTCTTATTTTCAGGTATTTTCCTTAAATTATAATTTCGAATGCTGGATTTTTTAATCCCCACCATATAAGCTAAAGAATTAAATGCAAAAGGAAGTTTATTGACAACTTTTTTTAATAAATTAAGATTAAAATCCTCAGACAATAAATCTCTAATCAAATTTTCAATATTTCTTTTACCGTCTAAAAAAAGCATTTTCATAATTTGAAAGGTTTTAAAATTTATATTCTCCACTATATTTTTATGAGTAAAATGTCTATAAGCCATACTATCAGAATTTTTTTTACCAATCTCCTTTCTATGACTACCCCTATTACCCCCTATAGTTTCAGAATAAGTTTTTCTTAAAAAACTGATAATCTGTTTAGGATATCCATATTTACTATTAACTTGAAAGTATTCTCCTTTCTTAAATTTAAACAAAAAATTATTAAGTGTTAATCTGTCTTCTCCAACAACAAAAAGAATATAAAACTTTTTTCCATCAACGATTTTATTTCTAAATGTTGTAGTAATTCCTAATCTCAAAAAAAGATAATTCAATTGAATAGCAAGCTTATGACTCTTAGTAGTAACAGATAAACTCCCTTTAGCCACCTCTCCATCCCCCTCAATATATCCTGCAAGAAAAGAACTAATAATTTCTTCATTAGAATTAAATATAATTTCAGGGATAAATTTACTAGCAGAATTAGTTTTATCAAGCCCTTTCATAAAATCCCGAGTATTTTTTCTTAACAAAATTGTATAAACTATTTTCTCTCTTCGCATATCCTTTCTAACTCTTGCAACATAACCAAACCTATCTTTAATGTAATTACAAATCCAATCAATAACTTTTTTATTAGAATTAGAAACAGAAAAAGGATTGCTTGTACCTTCTGCAACAAAAAAGCCTAAAAAATAAGCATCATCACAAGATAATTCATTTTTTTCTTCAATAAGATTTAACTTACTTGGAAAAGCAATAACCTCCCCAATATTCAATTCATTAGTTTTTTTCCATAAAAAACCATTTTCAAAGCTTAATAATTGATGATTTCCTGTAATTTTCAAAACTCTTCCTCTTTCAGTTTTAATCTTAAAAATCTTTTTAACTTTTTCTCTGTAAATATGTGAAGCAGGAACAATTTCATAATTCCTGCCATTAAAACAAAGAACTTTAACTGTATTTAATTGAATTGCTTGCCCTTCTTCAAAATTAAATTCATTGTCTTTATTATATTTTTCATAAACATCTTGAATTTGTTCTAAATGCATAGAATTATTAAAATAATTAACAAAAGTATCTTTAGTTACACATTTCCCACTACCATAAGCACCAAATGCTTCTGTAATTGCTTTAGTTTCTATTCCTCTTCCACCCAAAATAGTATCAAACTCTTTACTTCCAGTAGTAATATGAAAAACTTCTTCTCTTTTCTCAGCAAATTCTAATCCACTTTGAAACCCCAAATCCATCATTTTTCTAGATGCTTGAATTACTTTCCTTGCAACAGCCTCACCCAATCCAGCTACATCCCCAAGTTCTTTTGGCCCAAGAACTGCAATCCCCATTAAATCAAAAATTCCTGCCGCCTCTAATTTTTCAACCGCTGCAGGCCCTATTCCAGGCAAATCAGAAATCTTTATATCCTTTTCAGAAAATTTTTTCTTTTCTTTTAATTCTTTTTTAATTACCATATTACAATCACAACAATCAATTTTTCTTTATAAGATTTATCTTTATTTATTATATATGTCCTAAAATACCTAAAAATCACAAAAACATAATAAAAAGTCCAACAATCACTAATCCAAAACTCAATAAAACTAGATTAATAAATATTTGGATTAAAATCACCTAACAATAATTAAAAAAAACAAAAGAAGATTAATAATAATCATAGTTAAAAACAACCCTTCTTCAATAGTTCCCCCAGAAACAAGAAATCCCTTACTTCTTACTTTAAGTGGCCAGAATACTTGAATCCCATCTTTTGTAAAAGAATCACAAATTAAATGAACAGAATAACCTAAGAAAAAACCTAAACTTGCAATAGGCCAAAAAATAGCTAACAAAATGGAAATTAAAATAGCAAAGGTAAAACTATGAATAAAAGTTCTATGTTTAACAAAGAGTTGCAAAGGTCTAAAAATTAAATGTCTCCCCCAACTAGAACGATTAGTATCTAAATCTGGAATAATTGTAGCAATTATAACCATCACTCCAAAAATCCAAGGGTTATTAACCTGTTGAACAAATAAGATAATTATCAAAAATGCAAACATCAAATGGGTTTTAAGTAACAT
>JAFCDM010000014.1 GCA_017609695.1 Candidatus Pacearchaeota archaeon
ATTTTTGGGTTGCCAGAATTTAAAATTGTTGATGCAGAAACAATTCAGCCTGGAAAGATAATTGAAAAAAAGACCGGGCTTGAAATTAATTGCAAATACTCTAATTTTCAAAGAGGAGAAGTTACACGGGAACAATATCTTAAAGCCTTATCAAAATGTATTGAAGATGCAAAAAAACCTGTGTTAGTTCATGTTAATGCTTTTAAAGATTTACCTACAGAACAGGAAATTGAACAATATGATTTAAAGATAATGGAGAGGGAAAAACTTAGGAGATTGCAGAAAAAAGATGCTGTTGGAGAGCAAGCTGATAGGTTTAAAAAAGGAGAAATAGATATTTTGTATTCTACAAAATGTAATCGTGGAGTTGATTTTCCAGGAGAAACTTGTAATAGCATAATTTTAACAAGGTATCCTTTTCCAAATATTAGTTCTCTTTTTTGGAGAATTTTAAGGAAAACAAAACCAGGCTATTATTTTGAATTTTATATGGATAAGGCAAAAAGAGAATTTTTACAAAAGATTTATAGAGGATTAAGAAGTGAAGATGATAGCATCTTTCTTTTATCTCCAGATTTGAGAGTTTTTTCAGAAGTTTCTGGGATTGGATAAATTTATTTATAGTTAGATTTATAAATTGGAGGTTGGTGGTTAATTTAATGAAAGATTATCAAGAATCAAAATTATTGTCTGAATTTTTTGATTTAAGAGAAATGCCTGGAGATTTTGAAGAAGATCTATTATATTTGATTGGTTATGTAAGAAAAAAGAGTGATGCAAAAAGTCAAGATTATTTAGATTATTTAAGAGTTGGTGTTAAGGCTTTGTTTTTAGATTCAGAAGCAACAAAAAGAGAATATGCTGAGATTTATGATTTGCTAGGAGACTTTGAAGCGGATGAATGTGAGGAAGAAGAACAATGTGAGGAAGAAGATGAAGATTAAGAAAAAATGTAAAGATTGTGGAAAAGAATTTGAAACAGAAAAGAATTCAAGATATCTTAGAAAATATTGTGATAAATGTTCTAAAGAAAGAAAAAAAGCATATGAGAAGATTTATATGGTAACTGCTGATGAATGTGAAGAGTAGTTAATTTTTTAAAATTCTCTCACTCAAAAATCCCTTCACAATTACCATCTATGCATTTACAAGAAGTAGGTGCTGCACAAAAACAAGCTCCTCCAGAATCTTTTGGAAGAGCATTTAAATTATAACATCCGCAATTACAATCTCCATCTTTTCCAAAAACAATACAATCATTATCTGATTCGCATTTCACAGTTGCTGGGCATTCTTCAAATTCACAATCAGGAGGGATTCTTACAACAGCTGTTCCATCTGGACAAATCCTCGCATCTTCTGTGCAAGCAACTGCTTGTGGTTTATTAAAATAAATTAATGCAGAAATTATAATTAAAATTAATACAATTACAATAATTATCTGTTTTTTCATTTTTTCTTTTTTGAATTAAGATACAATATAAGAAAAGCTGCTCCAATACCTATAAAAAGAAAAGCCATTATTTCCTTTATAAGAAGTCCGATTCCTATGCCAATAAATAAACATGCAGGGATTATCCAATTCTCTGGATCTTTTTTATAATGCTTGATTTGTTTTTTTATTTTCTTTTTCATTATAATCTTAAGAATTAATTTTATTCTTCAGGTTCTGTTGCTAAAAAAGCCCACCAAGGTTTTTTAACTCTAATTAATTCTCCTGTTTCTGCACTTACCTGAGCATTTGTCTGCATTTTTAATCTAAACATTCCGAATAATTTTGCATGTCTTTGTGCTTGAATTTCATAAGCTGCTTGTGTTTGGTTTCTTTTTCCAACTTCTTTTAATTCAATTGTGCAATTATTTTCTTCAGAACAAACTCTTAATCTTAATCTTTTTAATGCTGTTTCAGAAGCAGTATCTGGCATTATTTTTATTTCAGCATTTTTTCCATTACTTAATTGGACTTTTAATTTTGTTTTATTTTGAGTTGTTTCTTGTGTTAGATTGCAAGAACAATCAACATCTATTCCTTTAATTTTTAATTGAATCCTGTCTTTTGTTTTTTGCTTAATTTGTATTTGTTCTCCATTTTCTCCTGTATAATTGCCTTCTTGGATTATTTGTTTAATCTGGTTTGCAATATTACTTGCTTGTCCTTGATTATTATCTTGTGTATTACTTTGTGCTGCAAAGATTAAATTAATCATAAGAAGGCTTATAAATAAAAATAATATTTCTTTTTTCATGATTAATATAATAAAAAAAGGTTTTTAAATGTTGAGTTAAGGTTTTAATTTGTATACTAACCCTACCCCATATAATTCAAACTTAAATCCATTTGTATTATCTTCAAAACTTGTTGTTTCATAAAATGGTTTTACTGAAAATCTTTCTGAAATTGGGATTTCTGCTGAAACCTTAAATCCTAATTTTCCTTTTGGATTATCTCCAATATCTGTATTTGTATAAAAAGGAATTGAAGATCCTGCTTTAAGATAAATTCCATCTATGTTTGTTCCAATCCCTAAATTAGCTTCTGCAAAATTTAAATCTCCCCAAGAAGTTTCAGATGAATTTCTTCTTAAGTTTTTAAATCCTGCTCCGATAGATGGATAAAAAGTATGTTTAAAAAATTGAATTGGATGGCTTATTTCTGCGGATATTTCTTTTGTATCATGAATTGATTGTAAATCTTCATCAGGTGGTTCTGCTTGAGTATTATATTCAAAACTTATTTGTTTTTTAAATTCTTCTTTTTTTTCTGCTATGCTCAATCCTACACCCATCATAACCTTGTGAGTTGTAGATTCTGAAGTTTTTCCTTGAGTATCAAAGGTTCCTGCTCTTACATTTGCTTTAACATCATATCTTTCAAGAAAATTGTTATTACTACAACCTGTTGAACCTAATATTGCTGAGATACATGAAACTCCAACAATTATTTTTTCTAGCATGATTTTTTATTTAGTTAATTATATTTAAAGTTTTCTTATGATTTGTTTCAAGAATAAGTAGTGAATTTTGAAGTTATGGAAAGACTTATATACTGCTTACTACTATTTATGTGTATGGAAATTGGTAAGGAAGATTTACTTAGAATAAATCACGGATTTGGGGGGAACATTAGAAGTGATTCAAGTATAGATTTTGCTATTGAAATGCAAGAAAATCCAAAATTAGGAAATTACAAAAAGTTAGCTTATTTATGGAGAGCTATATTAGTGGATCATCCTTTTTCAGATGGAAACAAAAGAACTGCAACATTTTTTGCATTAAAATTTGCAGAAGAAAACAAGAAAAAAATAGATAGAGGATTGATAATTCATCATGCTTTATCTGTAGCAAAAAATAATATAACTAATATAAGACAGATTGAATGGAGATTAAAAACTTGTATAATATAAAATGGCTTTAAAACAAAAAACAATAAATAATATACTAAATAAATACAAAGATGTATTTGAAGCTCTTGAAAATTATGATGAAACAAGAGAACTTCCTTTTCAAAGGAAAAGGATAGATATAACTCTGTCTGTTGAAACTATTAATAAACTTAAAAAAATAAAAGAAAAGACAGGCAAACCTATCTCAAGAATAATTGAGGAAAAGTTTTGATTATTCAGACCTTTTAAATTGTCCTTCAATTAAAAAATATTGAAATTTATATTCTTCTGCTAAATAAAGATAATGTTCAGATTTTTTCTTACTCCTTTTTTGTTGTAGGTTTGAGAAATTATTGCACAAGCTTTGCTTAATTCCCTTAATACAGATTGTTTTTGTAATAAATCTCTTCTATGAACCCCTTTTGAAACTTCTTCCATTAATTTGGCTCCATCAACATAACCTTGCATTAAACCATCTTGTTTTCCAGTTTCGTAATCTTGCATTGCTTTTTGAGAATCAATATTTTGAGTAGTTTTACATCCAGATAGGGAAACAAATGGGAGTAGGATAGATGCAATTATATTTGTTAATTTTTGTTTCATTTAATTTTAGAATTTGTTTTAATTTAAAAGCATTGTTATATTTTTATGCTATATCTTTTAAGAACTATAAATCTCTTTTAATGCTTTTTCTATGTCTTTATCAATCTTTTTTATTTTGCAATCTTGATAATCTAGTTGATAAGAAAACATGACTGAAGACATATCTCCTACATCTCTGAAACCAAAAAGATGTAAAATTTCGTGAACTTCTAATCTTGGGTAACCTGTTTTACATAATCTTGTCTGTTGTCCATATAAATTTATTTCTCCTTTTATAATTAAATTTTTATTAGATTTGTCTAGATGTATAAGTGCATCTGCTAATGTTTCATCTTTCCATTTTTCCCATTGACTTTCCTTACAATAAATTGATATGTCTGGATTTGTTTTTGTTTCTTTAAACCATAATAAAAATCCTGTATCTTGTTTTAATTGTTCAAATGCTTTTCTCATTTCAATTTCTCTTTTTTCAGGACAATTTGTTTCAAATTTATAAGTTAAAGGCATATGACTCCAATGAATTTTAGTAGTATTTGAGAATTCATCTACTTGTTCTTGATTTTCTATTAATTTTCCAGTTATTGATTTTTCTGGGTTTGGGTTTGAAATCACCCTTCCGGTTATTGATTTTTGTTGATTTAAAAAATAAACACTAAAAATAAGAAACAAGATTGATAAAATGTTTAAAGTAATTAAAAGTAGTTTTAATCTTTTACTCATGTGTATAACAAGAGTTAAGGGTTTTTAGAATTTTTGTTACTAAAATCCTTGGTAATTCTGACTTAAACCTACAAGATATTCAAATCCTGTTTTTAAGATAGGATTTACTATTTTATCCAAAGCAAGAAGCGTTACAGCAGGAATCGTGAGATATAAAGAAACCCAAAAAGCAGTTTCTTTTAACTCTGCCATTTTTTTATGATGATGTTCTTCTTTCATAAACTTAAATTCGAGTTGTTTTTCTAATGGTTTTTTCATATTTATAATAAGTGTTTAGTTATTTTAAGTTTTTTGGTTTATTTTTTTATTTTTTTTGTTTTGGTTTTTCATCTACCTTAAGTAATAAAAATACCTATTTTAACACCATAATCTTTATAAGGGAGATTTAGTAGGATATAAAATGTAGATTTTATATTTTAATAATTGAAAGGAGGTTAAAAAATAATGAAAAAAATATATTTAAGTGCGGTTTTAGGTATTGCATTTCTTTTAGTGATGAGTAGTTTTGTGATGGCTATGCCAAACAAAATTAGTGGTTATGAACCAGGTGCAAAGAATAGTTGTCGTGCTGGAAACTCAGGTGTTGAACATCTATATTTAGTTGAGAAAGATGCTGATTGGAATGTTGTTGAAGAAGGAGCTTGGGGAAAAATGAGAATTAAAGACGATTTTGTTTTTAATGGACATGGATTAGAAGCTAATACAGAATATACCTTATTGCGATATGATGGAGAAACTTGGCCAACTGTTGAATGTTTAGCAAGTGGAACATCAAATAAAGGTGGAAATATTAACTTAGCTGGAAACATAGGAAGTTATGGAAATAAAGTCTGGTTAGTTTTATCAGATGATGTAGATTGTGAAAATTCTGCAATGACTGGATGGAATCCATCAGAATATTTGTTTGAATACAATTTGATTTAATTTTTTAGAAGATTTTATTTTTTCTTTTTTTTTAAAACCTATTGTTTTCTTAATAATTCTTCCATTCTTTCTTTATCTTTTTCTTTTGCTATAATTTCTCTTTCATAATAATCTGCTAACTCTGGATTTCTTTTTATTATAGCTTTTTGTTTTTCTTTATGCAATTTAATCTGCTCTTCTATTGACTCAATTCCTTTTATTAATCTTTTTTTTCTTTTCATTTTTATTTATCCATTCTTTATGATTTTTTATATTCTTAAGGATATAATTCATAATTTTTTCAGCTTCTTTTATAGATAACTGATTCAAATATTTTTCATTATTTTTACATCTTACATAACCTTTATAAGCTTCTAAAGAACCTGCTATTTTTTTTATTAAATTAAGGAATTCTTGTTTGTTTTGTTTTTTGTTTTTTATTAAACAATCAATTATATAAATCTCCCTTAATCTTAAAATTAAGGAATATGCAGAACCATCCCCTTCTTTTATTCTCATTTCTTTAGAGAGTTTAATAGTTTCTTTTATTATATTCATTGCTGATTTTGTTGTTTCTATATGAAATTTTAAATTTTTTTTAGTTAATTTAGTATCTTTATACTGATTTATTAATGTTGAATTAAGAAGGGGTTTAGCTTCTTTAATCATTGGAAGTATGGGCAGAATGTTGTTTTTTAATTTTCTTTCTATATCTTCTTTGGAGATTAAAATAATTTCATATTTTCCTTTTTCTATTCTTTTGTTTGTTTTATTAGTTAGGACTAAAACATCTATATCGCTTTTTTTAGTTTGTTCTTCTCTTGCATAACTTCCAATTAGATAAATCCCTAAAATATCTTCTAAATAAGGGTTTAATATCTGAAAAATATTTTGTTTTATATTAATTGGCTTTTCGATTAATTCTATCCTTGCTTTTCCATTTATCCAAGCCTTAGGCAATAAAACACAAGCTGAATTTCCTAGTTTTACGATTGGTTTAATAAGTTCTTGGGTTACCATGTTTAAACAATGTTTAAACATTATTTAAAGGTTTTGCTTTTAGAATTATTTTTTCTTTTTTTTATTCTCTTTTCTTTCTTAATCTTAATTTTCTACTATATTTTAATCTTAAGTTTTTATCAATAGGTTTTGGATCTGTGATTATCCTACCTGTTTCTAAATTAATTTCTTCAAGAATAGAATCTATTGTTCTTTGATTAGTCTCTAAAGGGATTCCATTATAATATTCTACTTTTGATGCTGGAATTTTAAATTTGTCTAATTTATCTCTAATATATGCAACTATTCCTGGTTTCCAATTATCTTGAATAGCTAAAGGGGTATACCACCTGTCATCATAAATAGGGTTTATTCCTTTACCTATAAGAAAATTTTCTTGAGGAGATAAAAAATATGAATAACTTATTTCTTCTGCATATCTTAGTCTTCTTGATTTTTTAAGGTTATTCATAATAATAAAATTATTAAATAGTTTTTAAATAAAGTTTGATTAGGATATATTTGTTTTATTGTATGTTTTGTTTCAACACTCACTCTTTATTCTATTATCTGCAAGGGCTTGTTCATCAGAAGCAAAGCAAATTAGATTTTCTGGATTAATTGTCTTTGCCCAACCACAATCACAATTATAATATTTATCTGAGTTTTTACTTCCTACAAAAAGCATATTTTGTTCACATCCTAAATTAATACATTCTTGTTTTAATGTTTCTTCCCATTCTCTAACACATTCTTGTTTTGTGTTATTCCAAGTATATCCTGCTGAACCAATACAATCATGCTCATCTTTATCTCCTCCAATGATTTGATTATCTTGATTTCCTTGGTCTGCTTGATTATTTAAATAAATAATTCCTGCAAGAACTCCAAATAAAAGAATTATTATAATTATAAAAATGTAAAGTGTTTTCATAATATAGTTTAAAGTAATGATTATTTAAGTTTTGGGTTTTATAGAAAAGATTAAATAATTTTAAGCTTATCCTAATTAATGAAGTCTTATTATGTTGATACATGTATATCAAAAAAACAATGTGCCACCTACGACTAAAGTCGTGGGTTTGTGACAGGCACTTGTTTTTTGGATGCTCAAGAATTACCATACACTAAAGTGTGTGGTTATTAAAATTCTTGACATATCTAAACCTTTGGAAAAAAGAGGTTGATAAAAATGGAAATAATTTGTGGGAGTTTGCTAAGAATTTTTTTGAAAAAATTGAAAATTAAAATTCAATAATTTATTATTCTGGTTTTTTATTAAAGGAGTTAATGTTCTTGTTATCAACTGATGAATATTTACAAAAAAGAGATTTGTTTGATTCTTCTCCTAGTTTTAAAAAGACAATTTTATCAAAAGAAGAGTATGAAGTAGCTAAAAAAATTAGTAATATAAATAGTGAAATTAGTTTTTATGATGTTATTCATATGATGTTAGCTAAAAAAACAAATTCTATCTTAGTGACAAGAGATAGATTATTAATTCAAATTGCTAAAAATTATTCTGTTATAGTTAAAAAACCTGAAGAATTATAAATTATTTATTTCACCTAAATCAGTTTTTTCTTTTGAAAGTTTTTCTCTAATTTTCCTTATTTCTTCAACAGAAATACCCTTATGATTAATACCCCCTACTTCTTTTTCCCATACAAACCTTCTAACAGCATCTCTTATAATGTCAGATCTGTTTGAATAAATCCCAGATTTAACCAAAGTATCCATTCTTTTAAGAAGAGCTTTGTTCATTCTTATCTGTAAAGTATCCATTACCATAGTAATGTGTTAGTAATGTGATTATTTAAATGTTTTGGAGAAATTGATTTTCATTTCTTTTTCTTCCTTCCTCTTTTTTCTCTTGAAAAAATACCAACTAATCTATCATCACATTTAATAGGTTTGTAACCTCCTTTAGAAGCCCTTATACAACTTGTTCTTATAATTTCTTCAACTTGTTCTTTTAAAGTTAAGAAATTCTTTTTTCCTCTTTTTTTAAGAATTTTTACTTCTCCATCATCTAAAGATATTGTTAGTTTCATTTTTGTTTTTTTATTTGTTTAACTAATACTCTAAATTATTTTATAGTTTTTTATATCTTATAAAACTTAATAGTGTAGCTTAAGCTTAATTGAGTATCTTATTATATTTTTAGATATTTTATTATAAATTTTATTTCTTTATATAACACCTATAAACAGGTCTTGCAGCTATGATTATTAAAGCTATTAAAAAATACCATGGGTTTACAGATTGCACCCAAATCATCGCAGCAGGCCATATTGTGATTAAAAATAAAATAAATATTGCAACAGATAACTTAGTTAAAGCCATATCTAAAACATCTATTTTTTTCAAAGCTCTTTTCCAAATTTTCATCATTTTCCTCTTTTTTATCTACCTCTCATTTCGAGTTTTTGTTTTATTATTATTATTATTATTACTTAACTCAAAATGTTCGCCCTCCTTTCATGCAATTAATCATTTTAAGAATTAGAAGTTTTTAAGGGTTTTGTTTTTTTCATTTGAAAAAAATTAAAATAATCCCCCCAATAAATAAAATAATCCCTGTTATTCTAAACATAATTTTTAAGTTTTTTTCAGTATAAATAACTCTATAAAATTTATATGCTCCTTTAGAAATGTTTTTGTTATTAAAAAAGAAAAATATTCCAACTACCATAAATATAATCCCTGCAATTAATTCTTTTTCCATGGATATAATTAGATATAGAAGTTTTTAAGAGTTTTGATGAAATTAATGATTGTCCTAATTATTATTAAGGTTAACATTTATCAGAACTCTTTTTCTTTTGGGTTGAAAATAGTATGGATTTAGGGTTTTTAAGAATTGTTGTTGTTTTAGGAACAAAAAGGGTATTCAAAATTAGGCTAAATAATAAAATTTATATTTTGTTTAATCTCTTTTATCACCAAGGAAAGGGGTTTCTTTTGTTTGGCTTAGGATGATATCCCCTATCATAAGGATTAGGGTCT
>JAFCDM010000100.1 GCA_017609695.1 Candidatus Pacearchaeota archaeon
TCATCAACAACCCCGTTTTCATCTGTAACATTAAAAAAATAAGATAACCTAGTATTTTCGCAAACATAAATTTCATCATCAACATCTAAAATCTCAGGGGCATGAACACTGATTATTTGAACTAAAACATCTAAAGATTCACTTGCAAGTTCCCCCTCTAAATCAAAAAACATACTTTTTAATTTATTTTTTTCTAATAAATATAAATTAACAGAACTAAAAATTAAAACAAATAAAATTAACCCCAAAATAGCAAATAAAAAAACATTTGAACTAACCTTTTTTTTATTATTTTTCTTAATTTCTTTTTTAGAGCCCTTTCCCAAATACCTTGTTTTTGTAACTCCATTTTCCCTATAATTTTCATACAAATAAGGCCCAAAAATCTTCCCATCTCTTTTTATATATTTTTTATGCACCATCTTTTATTTTTTTTCTATATCTCTCTTTTACAACCTAATACCTCAACCTAATCCTCACACCTTACAATCTTATTTATTAGATTATTAGTTTTATTCTCATAATTTTATTCTAAAGATAATTAACCCACACAAATCTAGCAAGGATTTAATTAACCCGCATTAAATTAAATAAAAAATACTATATAAAGATTTGTTTTTAAAAGAAAATAAATTAACCCACAGAACATTAAACTTATAAATTAAAGAAGATTATATTGCTCATGAAAATAAGCTTTTATGAAGAATTTCCAACAAAAGAAAATTTAAACAAACTAAAATTAATAAATTTTCAAACAAAAATCATTATAGCAACTAAATCTCTAAAAGAATTTGAGATAATAAAGAAAAAAACTAAAAAAATTAATAAAAAAATAACTTGTGTTTATTGGCCAATTCTCAAAAATTCATATTGGATTTCTCCTTTCTCAAATACTTCGGATTTAATTAAATCATTTAAAGAACTAAAAAAAACAAAAAATCCTATTTTAATTGATTTAGAATATCCTATCTTAAACAAAAAATTATTTTTAAAAAATTTAATTCATTTTAAAAAAAATAAGAGAATAATCAAAAAATTTCTAAAAGAAAACCATAAAAAAATAATTACTGCCCAATTCCCTTTATATACTGGCTCAAAAATAAAAAGAGTTTTAGGATTAGATTATCCTACTAAAATAGAAAAAAGTTTGATGTGGTATTCTAGCATGATTCCAGAATCTATAAATAAAAAATTAAAAAAACAACTAAAAAAATTAAAAAATAAAGAAAATTATTCAATTAGTTTAGGAACAATAGCTAAAGGAATATTAAAAAATGAACCTATTTTGTCCCCAAAAAATCTAAAAAAAGATTTAAATTTTGTAAAAAAAGCAGGATTTAATAAAGTAATAATCTTTAGATTAGGTGGATTAAACAAAAAATATATAGAAATAATAAACAAATTTCAAAAATAACATGCCAATAAATGCTCACCCAGAATACTTAAATGCAGAACAAGAATATCACAAAGCATCAACAGATGAAGAAAGAGTTTTAGCTCTTGAAAAAATGGTACGCCATATGCCCAAACATAAAAGTGCAGAAGCTTTAAGAAAAAATATCAGAACTCGTTATAAAAAACTTAAACAAGATTTAGCAAAATCAAAAAAATTTAGGGGGTTACAGAAGGGGCGAAGCCCATTGCAAGGTATTAAAAAACAAGACATGCAAGCAGTTATTATTGGTTTAACAAACTCAGGAAAATCGTCTATTTTAAAATTATTAACCAATGCTCAACCAGAAATAGCAAGTTATGGTTTTACTACAAAAGAACCAACTATTGGAACCTTAAATCATCAAAAATGTTCTATCCAAATAATAGATTTGCCTCCAATAGCAAGTGAAAATTTTGACAAAGGTATTGTAAATAATGCAGACACCTTACTAATAGTAATAGAAAAGCTTCATGAAATAAAATCAGTTTTAGAACACGTAAAACAAAATAAAAAAGCAAAAAAAATAATTGTATTTAACAAGATTGACCAATATGATAAAGAGACTAAACGGAAAATATCTGAAACACTAAAATCAAAACACTATAATTTTGTGTTAGCTTCCTGTAGAACAACTGAAGGAATAGAAGAATTAAAAGAAAAAATTTTCAAATCTTTTGAAATCATAAGAGTTTATACAAAACATCAAGGAAAAAGACAAGATGATGTCCCTGTTATTCTACAACCGGATTCAAATTTAAAAGATTTAGCAGAAAAAATACTTCATGGATTTTCTAAAAAAGTAAAATATGCAAAAATCACAGGCCCCTCAAGTAAATTCCTAAATCAAAAAATAGGATTAAAACATATTTTAAAAGACAAAGATGTTGTTGAGATTATGGAAAAGAAAACAATCTATACCTTATCTAGTTATGCTCTTAGTTTTATTTTAGCTAATTCTGGGGCAATATCCTTCAAAACAAATCCAGAATTATGGCCAATAAGTCTATCTTTTATAGCAAATGGTTTTCTTATATTGTATTTTCTAAGTTACATCTCAAAAATAAATGAGAATGAAAAAGAGATCAAAGAAATTGAAAAAGAGATTAACAAATTAAAACAACACATTGAAATAAATGAGAAAGTATTAAATAGTTTAAGAGATAATAGATTAATAAAAGATATTAAAAAAATCTTAGAAAATCAAACGAAAAAATGAACAAAAAAGCATTGACAGATAAAGACATTTTAGAATGGATAAAAATAGGAATGGTTCTTATTATAGGATATATAATTTTAAAAGCTTTATTATCTGCAGCCA
>JAFCDM010000101.1 GCA_017609695.1 Candidatus Pacearchaeota archaeon
ATCCAAAACCTTTAAAACCTTCTTTAAATTATGTTAAACATGGCAAAAAAAAAGGATTTTAAATTAGATGTTCTAAAACAAAAAAAGACAATTAAACAATATCCTAAATTCTTTTTTTCTGGATTAATTGGAGTTATTGTTAATATTTCAATTCTATATACTTTAACTGACTTATTTTTAATGCATTATCTTATTTCTGCGATTTGTGCAGCAGTTATAGCTTCTACTTGTAATTTTGTATTAAATAAAACTTGGACATTTAAAGAAGAAATTGAAGATGATTTTTGGGAAAAATATTTTAAATTTGGGGTTGTAAGAGTCTTTGTTATTTTTATATCTCTTGTTTTGTTATTTTTATTAACAGAATATTTGCATTTGTATTATTTAATCTCTCAATTTATTTCTATTACATTAATGGGAATTATAAGTTTTTTAGCACATAAAATCTGGGTTTTTGAGAATTATAAAGTTAGTTGATGGTTTTTATTTTTATTTACTAAATTAATTCCAACTCGCTAATCTAATTTCCATATTATTTTTATTTACTAAATTAAATCACCTCCAACTCGCTAATCTAATTTCCATATTATTTTTATTTACTAAATTAAATCACCTCGCCTAACATATGGTGCACTCCTGTTTGATTTATATTGACTTTTATGTTTTTTCCTAAAATCTTTTGTTTGGAATTTATTAAAATTATGTTATAGTTTTCATCCCTGCATTCATATAAATTATTTTCAAGTTTTTGATTAACAAAAACTTTTATTTTTTTATTAAGAAATTTCTTTTTATTTTCTGATGCTGTTTGCCTGTGAAGTTTCATTAATTCTGATGTTCTTTTTTTTATTGTTGTGATTTCTATTTCTCTAATACCTTTTATTCTTGATTTCTCTTGTTCTAATTGGTTGTAAATCCTTGTTCCTTTATGTATGGATATCTTAGATAAATTTAAAACATCTGGTTTAAATTTTTTTATAAAATCAAGGTTTGCTTGGTGGTCTTTTTTGATTTCTGTGGGATATCCAACTATAATGTCTGTTGCGATTGTAATGTTTGGAATTTCTTTTTTAAATTCTTTGATTATTTTTTCTGCTTGTTTAATTGTATAAAAACGATTCATATGTTTAAGAACTTTATCTGATGCTGATTGAATTGGGATATGGATAAATTTATACATTTTTTTATTTTTGTAAATTTCTACTAATTGATTTAAAATTGGTATAACATTATTAGGGTCCATCATCCCTAATCTAAATTTAAAATTATGTTTTAGGTTTAATATTTTGTTTAGTAGTTGGGGGAGTTTTGGTATTTTTTTATCTTTGTCTAATCCATAATTAGCACAATCTTGAGAAGTTATCCAGATTTCTTTTGCTCCTTGTTTTAAATCATTTTCAATTGATTTTATTATTTTATCTTCTGGATATGAAAATAATTTTCCTTTTGCAATCCTTGTTTTGCAAAAACTGCAATTTCCTAAACATCCTTCACTAATTTGACAAATACTGATTAATTTGTTATTTGGGAATTTTGGAAGGTTAAGTTTTTCTTCTTTTTTATAATCTAAAAAATTTTGTTGCTTATTAGAAGTTAATTGGTTTGCATTATAGGATTTTATTAGATTAAGAATTTCTTTAAAATGATGTGTTCCAAGAAGAATTGTGTTTGGATTTAATTTTTTAATTTGTTTTTTGTCTGTTTCAGGCATACATCCTGTTGTGATTAAAAGTTTATTTGGATGTTGTTTTTTAATATCTTGTATTTTTCTTTTAATTTTGTTCTCTGTTTTTTGTTTTACAACACAAGTATTTAGTATGATTATATCTGCAATATCTATATTATTTGTTATTTGATATCCAGATTGCATTAAGATTCCTTTTAAGATTTCTGAGTTATTTTGATTAGCTGTGCAACCATATGTCTGTATAAAGATGTAGTTTTGCATATAATATATTTAGAATAAAGAAGTTTTAAGGGTTTTGATTATTTGACTAAATCCGCGATTGTTTGATTAAAAAGAGTTCTTATTTTTTCACCAACCTGTTCTATCTCTTTGCTTACTATTTCAGTCAAATATCTTTGTGCGATTAATGAAAATTGCTGTGATGCAGTGTTTATACTAGAATATTCCCCAATAGTTTTTAAAACGTTTAGTTGATGAGGATATATAGATAAAGCTAGCCCTTTCTCTCTATACTTTTGGCTTACCTTTTTCTTAACCTGTTCTAAACTAGTTATTAAATTTTCCCTTAGCGGGGTCTCTTCCACCTGATATAATTGAAGAAGAGAAAGTAATAAATTTCCCTCTTTTCCCTCTTTGTCTAATCTCTTTCCTAAATCCAGAATGTCTCGAACTTGTATTCTTTTTCCATTTAATACTGGCTCTACATGCTCCCTAAAACTCGGGATACTAAAACCATCACCAATTAAATAATTTCCAGAGCTTGCCATATATTTTCAATAAATAAGCTCATTTTTAAAAACTATTATACTCAGTTATGTAGTTTATATCTGTTCTTAATTTAAATATAAATGTTTATATAGACAAATATTTTGGATTTTTTATGGGTATATGGAAAAAAATTCTTCTTAGCACTTTTGTTGGAGGGATTTCAATAAGTGTTGGATACTTTTTTTCTTTAAATTGTAGAAAACATTTTCAATATTGTGATAGAGTTAATAAAGCAAGAACTCTTGTTGAACAAATAGCAG
>JAFCDM010000102.1 GCA_017609695.1 Candidatus Pacearchaeota archaeon
TTGAAGAAGTTTTAGTAGAAAAATATGAAAAAGAAAACCCCACCAACTTAAATGAATTAATTTTTCCTTTAATGAATGCCTTAAATAAGGAAAAACAAGAAGGAGAAAAAACAGCAATTTTTGAATCAAGACTTTTTGAAGAATCTGAAAAGGTCTTGAGTGTGGAGTTGGGGTAATATTAATTAAATAAATAAAAACCGAGCTTTAGCTACTTGGTGTTCTAAAATACAAGGTATTTTAGTTAGGGATTTTCAAAGAAAATCTCTAACTGAGGAAGATTTGCTTGGCGAGTAATTGAAATTAAGAAAATAATGAAATAAGAATTACAATTAGGAGGAGAAACCTTAGGTTTCTTGTGAATATGATATTAAAAAAACTTATAATAGAAAACTTAAGAAGTTATAAAAAACAAGAAGTAGTTTTTCCTACAGGCTCAACTCTTTTATCAGGAGATATTGGTTCTGGTAAAACATTATTTGGAATACAAGCAGGACAAAAAGCAAATTCTTTATTAAGAAGTGGGGAAGAATCTGGAAAAGTAGTTTTAGAATTTGAAATAGAAGGAAAAGAAATAATTATAACAAGAAGTTTAAAAAAAGGAAAAAAATCAATATCTCAAGATTATACTTCAATAACAATAGACAATGAAAAATTTGAAGGAAGTGTAACAGAAGTTAAAAACAAAGTTCTTAGATTATTAGATTATCCTGCAGAATTTACTAAAAAAACAAACCTTTTATACAAATTTACTGTTTATACACCCCAAGAGGAGATGAAACAGATAATTCTTGAGCCAGGAGAAATAAGACTCAATACATTAAGGCATGTTTTTGGAATTGATAAATATAAAAGAATACAGGAAAATGTAAAGATTTTAACATCAAAACTAAGAGAAAAAATAAGAATTGGAGAAGGAATCCTTTACAATTTAGAGGATGATAAAGAAAAAGTAAAACAAAAAAAACAAAACTTAATTAATTTAAAAGAAAAAGAAAAAGAGATTGTAGAGAATTGTGAAAAAGAAATAGAATTCAGAAAACAAAAAGAAATTTTATTAGAAGAAATCAAAGGGAAAATAAGTGAAAAAAAATCTTTCGAAAATGAAAAATCCAAATCTCAGATGTTAATCAATGAAAAAAACCAGCAGATTACAACTTTAGAAAATGATATTAAAATCCTAAATCTCCAAATTCAAGAAGCAAAAAAAATTTCTTTCAATCAAGAAGAATTTAATGCTCTAAACCAAAGAATAGAATTTCAACAAAATAAAGAGGATGATTTACAAAAAGAATATATTAAAATCATTAGTGAAATAAATTCTAAACAATCTAAAGAAACAGAAACAGAATTACTTAAAAATAAAATAGCTAAATTACAAAATTGCCCAACCTGTCTTCAACAAGTTTCAGAAGAATACAAAAGAAATATTTTTGATAAAGCAAATCAAGAGCTTATGCAAGGTAAAAAGGAGATAGAGGAATTAACTATAAAAAAGAATGAGCATGTGCAACAGATTGAGGATACAAAAAAAACAAAAGAAAATTTTAAAAAAAGAAAATCAGAATTAGAAATCTTAAAAGTGAAATTAGAAAATCTTAAGGAAAAAGAACAAAGAATTTTAGATATTGAAAAACAAAAACAAACAATTTTTAAAGATTTAGAAATGTTAAAGAAACATACAGAATCTATAGAAAAATCAATATTAGACTATGAAAAATATGATAAAATCTACGAACAAAGAAAAGAAGATTTAGAAAAAGCAAAATCTAATGAAAATAAAATTATAATTAAGAAAGTAGAAATAAAAAAAGAAATAGAATTCTCAAACATACAAATAAAAGAATTAGAATTTCAGATAATAGAAAAAGAAAAATTAAAACAAAAAACAGAGAAAATAAGGGAAATAGAATACTGGATTTCAAACAAATTTCTTGAACTTGTTTTATTTACAGAAAGGCAAGTTATGTTAAGTCTAAAGCAAGAGTTCTCAAAATTGTTTTCAAAATGGTTTTCAATCTTAGTCTCAGAAGAATTATCTGCAAAATTAGAGGATGATTTTTCTCCAGTAATTGAACAACAAGACTATGAATTAGATTATTCTTTTCTTTCAGGAGGAGAAAGAACAGCAATAGCTCTGGCTTATCGTCTTTCTTTAAATCAGGTTATTAATTCTTTATTAAGTCATATTAAAACAAGAAATTTAGTAATTCTTGACGAACCAACAGATGGTTTTTCAGCGCAACAATTAGATAAAATCAGAGATGTTTTAGCTCAATTAAATATAGAGCAGTTGATTTTAGTAAGTCATGAACCTAAAATAGAAGGATTTGTAGATAATATAATCAGATTTAAAAAAGAAGCAGGAATTACAAGTGTTGAAGGATGAAAATCAATTAAATTAAAAAAACAAATAAAGTTTTTCTCCAAAAACTTTATAAACCCCTTCTACAACATAATAGTGTAAATTCTAAATAGAATTAACCAGATTTTTAAACTTAAAATTCAAACATGGACGCAGAATTAAAAAATAGCATTCTTAAAACAGGGACAACAATATTGGG
>JAFCDM010000103.1 GCA_017609695.1 Candidatus Pacearchaeota archaeon
GTTTTTCTTTTTCTCCCTTTTATAATTTATACTGAACATTTAAATTTATAATATAATCTCCTGGTGCATCAAATATTTTTCTATATTTCATTTCATTTCCTATTTGAACAGGAGTTATTGGCTCTCCATCTGCTGTCCAATCTAAAAATAAATTAGGATTTGCATCTATTCCATCAACTCTTAAGGCTAAATCATAGCACCATAAAGATTCAGTAGGTTCAATATCATCCACAACCTCATAACAACCACTATATTTCCCTTCACAAGTAGTTTGAAGATAATCACAATCAGAAACATGAGTTTGAGTTGCATCAATTTCTACAACCCTGCTATTAATTGTTTTATCCATAACAACATAAGCATTTAGTCCTTGAGCATAAACATAGATTCTTAAAGAATCCTTTGGAATTGTTGTTAAAGTTCTTTCACTCATCTCCTGAACTTTTAAAACTATATTTTTAGTTCCAGCAGAAGAATACTCATGAGTTGTATTACAATTTACACCAGATAAACAACCTAAAATTTCTTCTGTATCTCTGTCCCCAAATTCCCAGATAACTTTTAAATCATCATCTTCATCATAACTTTTTTGTTCAAAAGAAACAGGATTTGTTGTTGATTGTCCTTGTTTAATTATATAATTGGTTTCAGCAACAGGTTTTATTAATTCTGTAGTTGGTGGGAAATTACCATAACTATCTGCAGGAACATCTAATTCCCCAGATTCCTCTATATCTACTTTAAAAATAAATTCAGGGTCGCCAAAAAGATCTTTTTCCCAATCTTCTTGAGTTATTTCCCATTTTGCAGCTAAATGAGCCCCAAAATCAAAAGTTTCAGAAACTGTTCTTATTTCATCATCAAAAGAAATATCATCCTTTTCATAAACTTCAAAATCATAATCTCCTCCAGCCATATTTTCATAAATCATTAAGACAGTATCACCAATTTCTGCACTAATTATTGCATTTCCTTGCATATCAGCCCAATAAGCATTTCCAGTTGGGGGGATTATTGGTGGGATTCCACCACTTGATTTACAACATATTCTCTTCCCATAAATTAAATCACTGGCATCTGAAATATGAGAGTTTGAATGATCTTTTATTCTCAAAACACTTTCTCCCCCATTGTCACAAGGTCCTGATGGGAAACCAGCTTCTAATTCACAATCTAAATCACCATAGCAAACATCAATTGGATAAGTATCCAAAAGAGGATTTTGTGCATGAGAATTACTTGCAGAATATAAACCAATAATTTTATTGCTTCCATCACAATCATGAACAGTTGGTAAATCCCCAGCATAAACAACACCAAAAATATCACTATAACAAATATCATAAGTATAAGTTGCATCATTCCATAACGCCCCATGAGAATTAGTGGATTGATAAAGTTTCATTATTCTATCATCGTCCCCACAAGAACCAGCACTTACAATTCCAATTAAAAATATACTCATAATTAAGCCAAAGACTACAAACTCTTTTTTCATGATTTAAACAAGAAATACATATTTATAAATATTGTCTAAAAACAGCACAAGCATAAAACAATCAAAACATATTTAAATAACTAATTCTTAGATATTATATTAAAAAGAAAATGGTGAATATAAATATAAAAATCCATAAAAGAGATTTATTTTTATTAAGTGCAATCTTTGTTTTTTTAGTTGGAACAGGATTTGTTATTGCATATGGAAGTGGAAGTCCAACAACCCATGGGCATGATGCAGGAGAAATTGAATCTTTTTGGGTTCATGATGGAACACAGGTTATGGAGGATGTCAGTGTTTTTCCTACAGGGTGGACAAATTTTGCCACAGTTGATTTAAGTCCAATAATTGGAGAAAAAAGAACACTTGTTTTATTAAGACTTAGAGGACAGGGGGTTACAGGAGGAAATATTTGTTTTAGACCTAATGGAGAACTATATGGAATTAATTATGGGAATGCTGGTACCGGGATTAGTTGTGGGGACTTATCTATTTTCGGAGAATCTGCATTTATAATTGTAGAAACAAATGAACAAGGAAAAGTAGATGCTACTACCCTAAATTCAATAAATCTTAAAGTTGACGCATTTCTTGAAGGATACATTAGATAATTCTAATCTCTTTTAAAATTTTATTAATTGATTCATCTATCAGATTAAGATTAATATTTTTATAGCCTTTTGAAATTCTTATTTGATAATTCTGCTCTAATTCTTTTTTCTATTTTGTTTTTAATATATTATCTTTATGTGGAAAAGATTTATCAATAGGGTTTATTTTTTCTCTATATCTTTTAGCAAGACTCAAACTTGCCAACAATTCTTTATCATATTTTTCAATTAATTCTTCTTGAGTAATTGCTTTTTCTAATATTTCATGAACTATAGCATTAGATATATTTCCAATAAATAATTCTATTAATTTATTTCTATTTTGAGGCATTTTTAATTCCTTGCATTATTTTATTAAAAGTTTGATTATAAATTTGATTATATCTCTTTAAAAATTTGTTTTTTTCCAACAAATTTTCTTTTATTTCTCTAATCTCTTTTTTAAAAATTTCCTTTATTGTTTTATCTACTTTTTCTTTATTAATCTTTTTATTTTTTAAGTATAAAAAAATCGCAACTAGATTTCTAATTAAATAATATTTTTCATTACCATTTAAAACATCAAAATTATCAATCAAAGACTTACTTTTTAAAAGATGCAAATCTAATATTTTATAATTTATTTTATGTTTAATTCTATAAATTAATCTTTTTTTAGAAACATATTTACTCAACATCATTTGATACAAAGGATCTATTGATAAACCCTTTATCAAAGTTTTATTATCTAAAAGAATAAGGTGTGCTTTAATTCCAATGGTTCTTTCTATATCTTTTTTAATCTCTTTAATATTTAATTTATTTTTATTTATCAAAAGGATGTCTATATCCTTAAAATCAAACCCTTTATCTAAGAAAGAGCCAGTCATTATTATGTTATCTAATTTAATTTTTTGATTAATTATTTTAATTATTTCTTTAATTATAAATAATTTTATTGGCTCAATCTCTTTAATATTATAAAAATAAGGTTTTTGTGTTGTTTTCTTTATTTCTATTTCTAAAGGTTTAATAATTACATAACTTCCAGTAGAAAAATAATTTCTTTTCTTTGGAATATATATTTGATCCATTTTACTTCCCTTACTAATTTTAGCTATCAATTCCATATTATATAATATTACGTAATAACGTTTATAAAACTTTCTATAGAAATAATTTCTCACTTCATCCAAACAAAAAATCTTAATTTCTTAGGAGAATATTGATTTAAAGTAGAAGTAATCACAATCTCTGTTGTATAAATCTCTTTACTATTAGGAGTTTCACCAGAATTGCAAATATCATCTAAAATACAAATCTTAGTATCAAACCCCCAATCCAAAGGAATTAGTTTAGAAATTGTGTCATCTATTTCATTATAATTTTCATCTAAGACAAATCCCCTTAAACTATTATTTTTACTGATTATCTCAAGAACTGCCCTTTGTTTTTCATAAATATTTCTGCCCTCCCCAGAGTTAAAATCTTGTTTAGATAAAATAATCAAAACAATCCCCATAATAATTAAAATTCCTAAAAACGCTTCAACAATCCTTACCCATGCTTTTCTATCTTTTTCTTTCATTTTTT
>JAFCDM010000015.1:0-9012 GCA_017609695.1 Candidatus Pacearchaeota archaeon
ACAAAACTCCTCTACATCACATTCTCCAGGAGCTTCCCTACAAACATCTGTTGAAGAATTATAAGCTTGTTCACAAGCCTGTGTTGTTGGATTACAAATACCATAACCACAATCTCCATTTAAATAAATACAATCACTATCTTGAGCACAAATACAAACTCCTTCCTCACAAGTTTGCTCACCTTCACAAGAACCACAAGCTACTTCTACCCCACAATTATTTACTTTTGTTCCACAAACCCAATCCGCACAAGTTATAGGACTCTCCTCTGGAACACAAGCTTCACAAGTATCAACATTCCATACCCCTCCAGCAGTTTCACAATCCTCCGCATTATTACATAAATCTAAATCATTAGAACAACTTAGTACTTCACAAGTTAAAGAATCCTCAGACCAAAATGCACCCAAAACAGAACAATTCTCAGAAGTATCCACAGCACTTAAATCAAAACACTTTTCTCCTTCTTCATTATAATTATACCACCAACCCCCAGCTGTTGCACAATCTATTGCATTCTCATATGTTCCTTCAAGTTCAGCAATAGCATATCCAGTAGGTGCAGGTTTAAGAACTAATAAAATTCCAGCTAGTGCTACAAACACTAAAACAATAAGACTATACTTCACTGCATCCTCTTTTTCCATATTAATTATAATACCATACCCTTTTTAAATATTTCTGTAAATTAAAATTCCTAATTCAAAAACCTATTTAAAGGCTTTTAACCTAAAATAAACAAGATAAAAAGAAAATTACCAAGAGAGGAATACAAAAATAATAAAACACAATTACAAAAAAGTAAACCATAAAACAACTAAAATAAAACTTACTCGTCTATAAAATTTATTTATAAATTATTAAAATCAAAAAAACAATGTGCCACCACACACTAAGGTGTGTGGTTTGTGACAGGCACTTGTTTTTAGGATGATCAGAAATTAAAAACAAGTAATTGCAAACACTTACTAAAGTAAATGGTTTTAATTTCCGACATAATTAAACATAAAACAAAAATGGAAATCCCAATAACTTTTTTAGGAACAAGCCAAGCTATTCCAACGAAAACAAGAAATCATACTGCGATATTATTACAATATAAAAATGAAAATATTTTAATAGATTGTGGGGAAGGAACTCAAAGACAATTTAGAATAGCTAAAATTAATCCTTGCAAATTAACAAGAATTTTAATTACTCACTGGCATGGAGATCATGTATTAGGATTGCCAGGATTATTTCAAACTCTTGCATTAAATAAATATAAAAAAACTCTTCATATTTATGGTCCAAAAAAAACAAAAAAATTCATACAAGAAATAACTAAAATCTTTCTCCCAATATCAAGATTAAAAATAAAGGTTCACGAAGTCGAAGGCAAATTC
The DNA here is from genome assembly GCA_017609695.1 of Candidatus Pacearchaeota archaeon. Lineage (GTDB taxonomy): Archaea > Nanobdellota > Nanobdellia > Pacearchaeales > GW2011-AR1 > ARS1285. Next base: position 1,387 of record JAFCDM010000015.1, read on the forward strand.
CTTAAAACCCCTGATTTTGAAATTTCAGCATTACCCCTTAAACATGGTTGTCCTTGTAATGGATATGTATTCAAAGAAAAACAAAAATTAAGAATTGATAAAAATAAATTAATAAAACTAAAAATAAAAGATAAAACAAAAATAGCTCAACTAGCAAAAGGAAAAACAATTAAAATAAATAAAAAAATAATCAAACCATCTCAATTAACTTATAAACAAAAAAGTAGAAAAATTGCTTTTATTTTAGACACTAAAATTTGTTCTAATATAAACAAACTTGCAAAAGATTCTGAACTCTTAATCTTAGAAGCAACTTATTCTAAAAAAGAATCTGCTCTTGCAAAAAAATATGGACATCTGAGTACAGAACAAGCAGCACAAATAGCAAAAAAAGCAAAAGCAAAACAATTAATTCTAACCCATATAAGCCAAAGATATGAATATAAAGAAAAATCATTATTAAAAGAAGCAAAAAAAATCTTTCCTAACACAAGAATTGCAGAAGATTTTATGAAGGTTGAAGTTTAGAATCATTCTGATAAGAAATTTTATATCCAGATAAATCCTTTAATTCATAAAATTCACATTTAGGCCCTAAACACATACCTTTCTTTTCTAGAACCCAACAGCCAGAACAATCAATATTAGCAAAATTAAGGCAACTATTACTAAAAATTCCATGCAAATTAAATTCTAAACTTTCTTCCATAAACCCATAAAAAAAATAGCCTTTTAAATCTTTCCAAATCTCACAAACCTCCAACTAATATTAATCTTTTAAGAATTTCAACTGTGTGAATCTAAACAAGTCAAACACTCAAATTCTCTCTATTTAACCACATTTGCAGGAGAAATAAAAATTATTGTATCTCCCCTTAAAAAAGTCAATCCAAGACTTCTTTTATTTTCCCCGTCAACAATCTCTTTTGCATTATTCAATACAATATTAATATGTATATCAAACGCAAGCAAAGTTCCAACCATTTGCTTATTGTTTTTCAATTGAATCAACACTTCTTTGCCTTTAGCATTGTTCAACACATCTAGTGGTCTTTCAATTCCATCAACCATAAAAACTTTTTGTATGTAAAGTTTTTAAATCTTTGTGTAATAAGAAATAAAATTAATCTTTAAGACTACCTTCTAAACTCAAATTATGTTCCTCACAAATTCTTTCTGCTAAACGAATAGAAGTTACTTCTGTAATAATTTGTCCAAGCCCCCTTTTATCTGATCGCTTAAATTTTTCCTGACACCCATAATTTTTACACTCATATTTTCCATGCCCCTTCCTCCTCTTAAAAACCACAACATATTCTCTTGCCATCAATAATCCTAACTACACCCCCTAATAAATATGACTACAGTAAACTATATTAATAATTTAAATTTCTTATATCTTATTATATCTTAAAGTTATGCCATTGCTTATCAAACTTTTTCATATTTTATATTATTAGTTTCTTTCCCTATAAACCAAGAACTCCTAAAAACAGAAACCTTTAAATACAAATTTTTCTAAAATTCCCTATGAAGAAAGGAAGAAAAATAACCGGCGGGAAATATAAAAAATTTTCAAAAAGAAAAAAACATTCTATTAAAGGATATATTAAGAAAGTTAAAATCGGAGAAACAAAACAAAAAACAATGAGAGTAAAAGGAGGAAACAAAAAAATCTCTTTACTTTCAGCAAATATTATAAATTTAATAAACCCTGAAACAAAAAAAGCTAAAAAAGCTAAAATAACAAATGTATTAGAAACTCCAAGTAATCGTTTCTTAGCAAGACAAAATATTCTTATTAAAGGAGCTGTAATTGAAACAGAATTAGGAAAAGCAAAAATAACAAATCGTCCTTCTCAAGAAGGAATGGTGCAAGGTGTTTTAGTAAAAGAATGATTTTAAGTAAGTCTATTAATTATAAAGAATAGATAAAAAGGAAGGGGTTTATTAAAAAACAAAAAGAAAAGGTTTAAAAAAACCTAAATTCATATATTTTTAACCTAAAAGGGAAAGAGTTCTGATTAAATATTGAAAATGGGAAAATATAAACCAAGATATGATGATTTAAGTAAAGTATCTGATATTCCAACTTTAACTGGCAAAACTTCAAGAAACCTTGTTGAAATTGAAGAATCATCTCAAAGGGCTGTTGCAGAAAGCCCTGAATGGTTACTTGCAAGAAAAACTAATTCTGTTCATGGAAAGGCAGGTAGATATGATTCTAAACCAGAATTAGAAAGATTAGGATTTAAGGTTTTGGATGGACCTGATGACCTTTTTTATAGTGTTAAAGCTCCAGAAGGATGGGATAAATCAACAAAAGGACTTTGGACAACAGTTATTGATAGTAAAGGTGAAGAAAGAATAATTCAATTTTTTAAAGGGGCACTTTATGATAGGGAAGCTTTCTTAAACATAAAATAAAGATTAAAATTCCTGCACAAAAAGTCATCTATTTTTTCAACAAACCCACACCACCCAAAACCTTTATAAACATTTCCCCATAACCTTTATAAAGATTACTAAACCTTTTAAAATAAAATGTCAGATGTTAAAAGATGCCCAGAATGTAATGGAATCAACTTAACCTGGGATGAACAACGTGGAGAAGTTTTCTGTAATGATTGTGGGACTATTGTAGAAGAAAAAATGGTAGATGCTTCACAAGAACTTCAAGGAAGTTTCGATTCTGGAGAGAAAAAAGGACGAGGAGGAGCACCATTATCAATGCAAAAGTTTGATAAAGGACTTACTACAAATGTAGGAGAAATCTCAGATATTTACAGATTAGATTCAGGAGCAACAAGAAAATTCTTGAGATTAAAAAAATGGCAAGAAAGAGTTTCCACATCTATAGAAAGAAACCTAAGACTTGCAATGGCAGAATTAAGAAGAGTGGCTTCTTTCCTTAATTTACCAGAAGTTGTAAAAGATGAAGCATCAAGAATCTATCAATTTGTCTTACAAAGAGGACTTGTAAGAGGAAGAAGCATGGAATCAGTAATCGCAGCATGTATTTATGCAGCTTGTAGAAGTTATAATATCCCAAGAACTTTAGATGAAATATCTTCTGCCTCAGATGTTGAAAGAAAAGAAATAGGAAGAACTTATAGATTTATAATTAGAAAATTAGGAATCAAAGTAACTCCAAGTTCACCAAAAGATTACATAAATAGATTTGCATCTGTTTTAAAACTCTCTCCAAAAACTCAAAACGAAGCACTTAAAATATTAAAAAAAGCAGAAGGCTCAGAATTAACTTCAGGAAGAGGCCCAGCAGGAATTGCTGCAGCAGGACTATATGTTTCTGCTTTGCTTAATAGTGAGAAAAAAACACAAAGAGAAGTTGCAGATGTTGCAGGAATTACAGAAGTAACTATCAGAAATAGATACAAAGAACTTTTAGAAAAATTAGGGCTTGAAGAAAAACTAAAAGTTAAAGAAGCTGAAGAAAAAGCAAAAAAGAAAAAAGAATAAATTCTAAAAAAGCGTGAAAATGCAAAGAAACAGAAATTTAAAAATATGGATATCTAATGTATTTAAAGTATTAATCATAACAGCTGCAATTTATTCCATATACAGACAAGCTTGGCTTAATCTATTAATCTCAATTGCAACCTTCTTTTTAATATATTTGCCCTCCATCTTAGAAAAAAAATTAAAAATTGATTATCCAGAAGAATTTGAAATATTAATAATTATATTTATTTTTGCATCATTATTTTTAGGTGAAATCAGTTATTTTTACTTAAAATTCTGGTGGTGGGATGTAGTAATGCATGGTTTATCTGGATTAATAATTGCAACTTTTGCATTATCCTTAGTTTATATTTTAAATAGAGAGAGAAAAATCAAACTCAACCCTTGTTTCATTGCATTATTTACATTTAGTTTTGCATTAGCTTTAGGAAGTATATGGGAAATATTTGAATTTGGAATGGACCAATTTTTTGGACTTAATATGCAAAAATCAGGTTTAGTAGACACAATGTGGGATTTAGTATTAGATTCTTTAGGGGCATTATTTATCTCATTAATAGGATTCTTACATCTTAAAGGAAAATTAAAAATCCTTAACAAAATAGAAAAAGAATTTGTAGATGTAAATAAAATTCTTTATGGAAAAGAAGATTAAAAAAATAAATTTAATTTTCAATACACCTCAAAAAACAATATATTTAAAAACAAAAAAGATTTAATAAAAACATGGAAAATATTAGTAGAAAAGATAAAAAATTAACAGGAGGGGTTGTTTTATTAGTTTTAATCATACTTTTAATTGCATTTACTCTTTGGGGGATTCCAAAATATAAAGTATATTCAAGAGAATTAAATGGAAAAGCTCAGCTTAAAGAAGCAGAATGGAATAAACAAGTTGCAATAGAAGAAGCAAAAGCATTAAAAGAATCTGCAGAGCTTGTAAAACAAGCAGAAATAATAAGGGCTGAAGGAGTTGCTGAAGCTAATAAAATTATCGCTGGAAGTATAACTGAAAATTATTTAAAATACAAATTTATTGAAGGATTAAATGATGGAAATACTGAAACCATCTATGTTCCAACAGAAGCAAACATCCCAATTCTAGAAATTAAACAAGAATAAATCATTTCTGGGTTCTTAATAATTTAATCCTTTTAAGTTTAATTCTCCCTTCAGAAGTTTCAGAAAGTTTTTTAAAAAATCTCCTAGAGATAATTATTTGAGCATCTAAAAAAGGTTTTAATTTACTTTTCCATTTATCTGGATTTTCCTTAACATATTTAGCCCATCTTTCAATCTGTTCTTTATGTGATTTATCTCTCATTTAATCTAAATCTCCTAATTTTTTCCTTAATCTTATTTATTTCTTTTTCATCAATCTCTTCTTCATAAACTAATCTTAAATGCTTTGCATCTTCAAGATCTTTTTCAGATTTTAACAATTCCTCTTTAAAAGCAATATTCATGTTAATAGAAGAAAAATAAACATCTAAACCAGTTAATTCTAATTTTTGTCTTGTTTTAATTTGTTCTTCATCTAATTCATCTTTTACAAATTTAATTTCCATTTCTGGAACAAATTCGTCTTTTCTTGTATATCTCACACTATCACCTTTAACAAGATAATCATAAATAATTAAAGGATCATCAGATTGAATACATACAAATTTTTTTTTAGATAATTCTTTGTGTATTTTAATAAAATTAATCCCAGAAACCCTTTCAATAATCATATCAATATCTTCTGTTGCTCTACTCCTACCATGAGCAATAGCTACAAAACCAGAAACAATAATATATTTAATATATTTCTCAATAATCTTAACAAAATCTATAACAAATTTATCTAAAATAGTTTTGTCATCAACTCCTCTTTCCATTTTAAGAATAAATCAAGATTCTATTTAATCTTTTCTATAATTTACAAACAAATGCAGGAAAGAGGATTCGAACCCCTGTAGGCACTAAGCCACTGCGGCCTAAACGCAGCCCATTTGACCACTCTGGCATTCCTGCATAGAATTAAAGAGAAATTTTGGTATAAAAAGCTATTGATTTCTATTTTTTAATCATCATTTAACCTTACTCTTATCTATAACATAATTTTTAAAACCAATAGAATTATTTGAAAAATCTAAAAGATGATATTTTTTCCCTTCATTTTTCTTAATAAAATCTTGAATAGCCTTTAAAAATTTCTTTTTATTAACAATTACTAATTCATCGGGTTTAGGATTTTTTTTAAGATAATCTTTTGTTGATTTACTTAAACACTTCTTTTTCCAACCTAAAATTTCTATCTTCCCTTCTTTATCATAAAAAAGTTCATAACCAACCCCATTCCAATCTTCAAGAACAGGATGAACCTTCAAAAATTCTGGATTATTATCCCTATCAATATCTAAAATCCCCATTAAATAAATCTTAACAACCCCAATATCTTTATTTTTCATCTTCTAAACCTCCAAATTACAATCACAATCAAAACAAAAAAACCAATAATAAAACCAAAACCTAAAAAATATCCAAAATTATTTCCAAGTTTACAATATTCCTGACTTTCACAATCTGGGTCACAAATGCTTGTTTCACAAAAACCATCTTTGATATCACAATCAACAGCACAATTCAAATGGTTCTCCTCTGCATCACAAACATCATTACCACAATTATCAGAAAAAACACTTAAAGAAGTAGACACTATTTGTTCTTCATCCCTATAAACAACTAAATTTTCAGCTTCAGAAGAATAAGGCAAACTTAAAGCAAAATCAAAATTATCTTCATAAACAAGTTTTCCAAAAGTTCCTGGAAGAGGATATAATTTATCAGGGATATAAAGATTTGAAACAAAAACCTCTTTTTCATTTTTATCTTTTACTTTAACTTCATAATCAGATTCCCTATAATCAACACCAGAACTAATAGGTTTAAGAAAAACACTATCAACTTTAATCTCGCCTTGGTTATACTTCATCTTAACAAAATAACTTTTAGGAATTCCTTTTTCATAATCAGAATTTGATTTATCTGAAGAATACTTATTCATTAACCAACTTAAATGTTCTTCACAAACATCATTAAATTCTGGATACAAATCATACATAATAGATTTATCTTTTACAGAACGATATAAATTAGAATAAGTACACCCTTCATAGCACCCACCAATATCCTTCCATTTTTCACAGCCTTCTTCAGCACAATTAATTTCATCAACTTCACCTATAGCATAATCTCCATAATAATCAGAATAAACATACTCATCAGCCAAATCTCCAAAACTATGCCCAACCTCATGAACCAGAATTAAATTTGAATCTTTATTCTCAGCACATATCTTTGAATAAGAAGATGCAGAACCACAAAAATCCTTATTATTTATTAAAATTAAAACACTCCCGGTCCCACATTTTGAAGCCTCTTCAAAAACAGCAACATTATCACAACAAACAATTGTAGAAACATTTTTACAGCCCACACTACATTTTAAATCTTGTGAAACATTTATTGTTAAAAAAGAAAATTTATCTTTATTAGATTTAAAAGGTTCTATTTCCAACAAAGAATCCTTTCCAGTAATAAGAGCCTTAGCTTGTTTTTTAAACTCTGAATAATCTTCATAACCATAAGGCAACATAATAAAATTTATATCTCCAAATCCATAAAGACTTTCACATTTTGATTCAGAAATTTCAAAAGAATTCAAAACCTTTCCCCCACTAACAACCCCATACTTACCAAAATCAAGATTTGAAGAATCAAAAAACCCTCCATAAACTCCATCATTTGCTTTTTTATCATGATGATTTCCATCATCATATAAATTTAATAAAGAAGAATAGTCTCCTTTTTCAACAAATAAATTCAAATCTTGTTGTTCCCTTTGTTTAGAATAAACAGCATTAATTAAAAAAACAGTTCCCTTTTGAGAACTAACAGGATTAACTTCCACAATAATATCCTCAGAAACAGGATATTCAGGAATAACATCTTTCACTGCACTTATTTTAACTAAAAGAAAAACACCTACAATAATCATGATAACAGAAAGAACAATGACAACCAATGCACCTATACTTAATTTTATTCCCATAAAATTAAAAGTAAAACCTATTTTAAATATGTTCCTTTATATTTTTT
>JAFCDM010000015.1:9027-10298 GCA_017609695.1 Candidatus Pacearchaeota archaeon
TTTTATTCCCATAAAATTAAAAGTAAAACCTATTTTAAATATGTTCCTTTATATTTTTTAATCAACAAAATAAACCCTTTTACAAACTAAAATTTAAATTTCCAATATCTTATTGCATCTTAAAGTTATACTCTATCTAACTCAACTCATTACATTTTATGCTATTAATATTAATTACACCCTAAAGGCGAGTAAAAATAATTTACTAATAAAATAAAAAATTTATTTTCTAAGAATGTGGATTTAATTTCAATTAAGAAAAAAATTTTAACAAAGCACTTTAACACATTCAAAATCTTTACTAATTTTAATAATTGAATCTTTACTAATTTTAATAATTGAATCTCTAAAGATTTTCTCATATTCAGGAGGAATTTCAATTAAACCTGGTTTTAATAATCTACCATTATGTTTCTTTAATAAACCATAATTTCCTTTTTTTCCATTAAGTAAATAATTAAACCTAACCTTCTCTTTTTTCTCTAAATGCCTCAATGAATAAAATATTTGAATTTTAGGATTTAAACCAAATCTCTTAACAAAATAATCCTTCAGAATTATGCTTTTACCATAAAACAAAATATTTTCTTTAGCAAAATTAGATTTATCAAACAAAGTATATAAATCAAAAGCATTTATATGAACAGGAATTTTTGTTATTTTTTGTAATTGTTTTTTTATTTCTTGAGCTTGTTTTAATTGCTCTTTTAAAGGAATTTTTTGAAAAATCACAGCTATATCTAAATCATTTGGTTCTTTCCCTTCTATTACAGAAGAACCAAATTGGATTATGTCAAAAACATCCCTACTATAATTCAATTTTAGTTTTTTCTGCCATAATTTTTGCATCATCTTTAATTACCTCTGCTAATTCTCTAGACATAATCTGAAAATAGCTATTTTGATAAAAAGGAAAATCTTTATCTAATAAATCGTAAACTTCTGGAAACCTCTTTTCAGCAGTTCTAAATCTATCATTGTGTGAAGAAGGAGTATCGCCTGTTTTTTGTAAAATAAATAAATCAATTAAAGCAACTAAACATTTAAAATATAAAACAACAGCAGAATTATATCTAATTTTATTAAATTGCTCTTCTCCAGCATTAAAATATTCTTTAGCTGTTTTAATTAATATACCTAACTTTTCTCTTATTTTCTCATTATTTTCCCCTATTCTTTCATCCATAATAACAAATAAAAGTAAAAATGCTTTATAAATGTTTTCATACTTGGTAAGAAAAATCCAAAAACACAATAGATATTTCTTACTT
>JAFCDM010000104.1 GCA_017609695.1 Candidatus Pacearchaeota archaeon
TTTTTTAAACATTCTTCACATTTTCTTTCAAGAGTGTCTATGCTTAAATGAAATTCATTGTTTTTTTCTGAACTTAAATCTACTTTGACCTTTTTTGGAACTTCTTCTTTATATTCTCTTATTTGATTTAAAAGTTCTCTTGCTATTGACTTTTTGGCTCCTGGAACTTCAGAATCAAGAAATGCACGCATGTTATATTGAATTCTACCATGATATCTGGCTATTTCTGCACATTCTCTTTCATCAAGCAACATGTTCTTTTATATAGGAATGATTATTTAAATTTTTATATGTTTTAACATATTGTTTTAAAGTGTTTAAACTTTAATTAATTCAATGTCTAATTTCTTTTTGATTAATTCAATGAATTTTTCTTCATATTCTTTATCAATAGTGCATCCTGCTGCATTTGGATGTCCTCCAGAAATTCCCCCTACAACTTGGATTATAGAATCTAAAAGTTTTTTTAAATTTCTACCAGAGTAGGATTTTCGTCCAGCCATTCTTGTTGAAACTTTAATTTTATCTTCATTATATGCCATGGTGATAATGATTGTTCCTTGTTTGTAAACTGATGAAAAAGAAAGGATGCTTGCCATAGTTCCTATTAAGGTGTCTTTAATTTGGTCTTTTGCATTTATTATTACATATTCTCTTCCTTCAATCTTATTGTTTTGGTCAATATATTTTAATCCTGAGATAATGTGCTGACGATATTTAACATAGATTCTTTTGGCTTTTTTTCTTGCATCAGAATTCCCTAAACAAAGCATTAAAGATATTTCTGGGTGCCCCATTCTACTACAAGCATTTATCATTGCAGATAATTCTCTTGCGTCTTCAATTTTATTAAAAAATTTTATAAGATAAAGATTGCCAATGTATTCTGATGCCTTTTCTTCAGCAGATAATCTTAAGAGAACCGCTGTTACAATTCTTTTCATCTCTTCTGTGTTTAAATCAATAAGTGCCTTGTAAAATTTGCCTGTTTTTTCAATTTCTGCCTCCTTTAAAAGTTCGTAAGTTCCTTCTTGGTTTCCAGTAACTCCTGGAATGAAAGGTCTTGAGCTATATTCTAGAGATTTATCTAAAGGCCTTGTTGAAGGATAGAGTAGAAGCCCTTTTTTAATTTTTACATTTGCTTGTTTTATTATTTTATCTCTTGTTTTTGTTATTTCTTTTTCCATAGTGTCGCCAACCATCCCGATTATTGATAAATAAGATAAGTCTTTGTTTTCATGGGAAATCCCTTCTGAAACAAGATAGGTTAGTTCAGCACCACAAAGATTTTCATAGTCTTCTGGTTTTAGGGTATGGGGGTTTAAGATTTCTACATTTTTTGGAATTTCATCTGATATTTCATGATGGTCTATTATGAATATTTGATTTTTAATTTTTGATAATTTTTTTAAACTTCCAGAACCTAAATCTAGTAAAAGAATTATTTTATCTTTTGGAAAAGAATCTATGTCTTCTTCAGTTAATTGTTTAAGAATTCTAATAGAAAAGTTTTTTGAAAGTCTTTTTAAGGTTTGTGAAAAAATTGCTGCAGAAGTAATTCCATCAGTGTCATAATGACTAATTACATGTATTTTTTGGTTTTTAGTTTTTTCTAAGAATTTTTTAATAAAGTTTTTAATTGCTGTTTGAATCATCTTTATAATTATTGGTGTTTACTTTTTAAAATTAATTTTTTTATCTATATTCTGATAAAATTTAAAGAGATGTATAGGAGTTTTAATTTCCTTTTTTGTCTTTGAAAATTATCAAATTTTATTTTGCCTTCTTTTTTTCGTAATCAGTTCTTTTTTTTAATTTGGCTTTAGTTATGATTAATGCTCTTTCTGCTTTTTTATCTTGTTTATTTTTTTTATAATGTGTGATTATCTTTTGCAATTTTGTGTTAAGATTTAGAGAAGTTGGTTCTTGATATTTCTCTTTTTCTTTTAAGATTTTACTTATTTTTATATTGTATATTTTTGTTTTTGGGATACCATATTGGTCTCTTAATACTAATCCTATTTTTTCAGAAGTTAATCCTTTTTCTCCTAACTTTAAGATTATTGCTTCTACTTCTTCTTGAGTATATTTTAACCACACTGGTTTTTCAATTTTTATTGTTTTTGTTTTTTTCATAGATATTGATTGTAATATTGGTTTTTAAAGATATAACTCCCTAGTGTTCGCAAAAGTATTTCATGTTTTATTTTAATTACTAAAATCTTTTTACTCTTCGAACCTTTAGTTTCGAATTCCTAATTTTATTAATAGCCCTGCCAGGATTCGAACCTGGGTCCAATGCTCCAAAGGCATCGATGCTTGACCGCTGCACTACAGGGCTATGGGAAATAGAGATATTTTTGGTTTATAAGTTTAATTGTTCGCCCTCTTGATTCAATTATTGGAATTCTTTGGATAATTGTTTTATATTGATTTGCTTTGTAGTTTTTTATTATTATTTTAAAACATTCATCTGCAATTTTATAGTGTTTTGCTTCTAATGCTTGTTTTAATAAATGTAAATCTACTGCTTTATCTTCTATTTTATATGAATGAAAACCTAATCCAAAATCAATTAAATAAAGAGCATTATTTTTAATATAAATCATATTAGAGGTTGTTAAATCTCCATGAATAATATCTTGATTGTGAAGCTTAGTTAAGATTTCTCCTAATTGTTTGCAGATTTTTTTATAATCTAATTTTTCTAGATATTCTGATAGCTTTTTACCTGATAGGTATTGCATGTGATAGCTTTTTACCTGATAGGTATTGCATGATTATTTGGTTTTCATTTGTAGAAATTATTTTTGGAACATTGATTATTTTTTTTAGTTTTTCAATTATCTTTGCTTCTGCTTTTGTTCTTCTTTTTCTTAGTTTTAAATCTAATTCTGGAAAACGATATGATTTTTTAATTCTGTCTTTGAGAATCTGATTATTTTTTAATGAGATTATTGCTTCTGCTCCTTGCTGGATTATTTGGGGTTTCATATATATTCCAATATAATTTTATTTATAAAGTTTTAATAATTTATCTTTTAATGAAAAATATGATTCCTATGGGCAGGATAATCAGGAAAAAGAAAGGAAAAAGAATCTATTATCTTTATTAAAATCTCAATTTCCGGAAAATGTAAAATTTGGACTTAAACGTATAAGTATGAAAAAGGATGGGAAATTTGTTTGTGATACTTATCGGGTTTATACAAAATCAGATAAAGAGGATTTTAGCAAGTCCCCCTTTAAGATACATGTTAGAAGGTTTAATCGTCTTGATTTTGATAATGTTCTAGAATATTCTGTTAAGGGAGAATTTAGGTTTAAGTTATATTGAAAATTTTAAAACTTCATCTTTTTACCAAACTTTTTTGCTAATTTCATCATTTGTTTTTGAGAAAGTCCTTGGGAGGCATCTAAGTTTTCTAAATCTCCTGTGCCAGTTGCCATTTCGTTTGATAAGCTGGCGAATATCGCTTGTTGTTGTTCCAGAACCTTTTGCAATTCTTTGAAGTCTTGAAGTTTGTTTTTCAAGAAGTTCAGGGTTATTAATTTCTTGTTCTGTCATGCTGTTTATGGCATGTTGCCATTTTTTTAATTTTTCTTCTTGTGTTCCTAAAAGATTTTCTGGTATTTTTGCTTTTCCTAATCCTGGAATCATTTCTGCGATTTTACTTAAAGAACCCATTCCTTGCATAGATTTTAATTGTTCTTGCAAATCTCTAAGATTAAATTGCCCTTTGTCTAATTTTTGTTTTAATTTTTTTTGGGATTTTTCATCAACAGCCGATTGAACTTTTTCTAAAAGCCCATCTAAATCTCCTAAACCTAACATTCTGGAGATAAATGATTTTGGATTAAAAGTTTCAAATTCATTTGTTTTTTCTCCTGTTCCTATGAAAAAGACAGGAGCTTTTGTTTCATTGCAAGCAGTTAATGCCCCCCCTGCTTTTGCAGTAGAATCCATTCTTGTGATTATTACCCCATTAATGCCTGCTGCTTTTTGAAATTCTTGTGCTTGGTTTTTAGCTGTTTGTCCAATATCGGCTTGGATTGTTAAGAGTTTGTAATCTGGTTTAATTTTTTTTGTTAATTCTTTTATTTCTTTTACTAGTTCTTTATCTAAATCATGCCTTCCGGCAGTATCTATTATGATTAAATCAAATTCTTTTAGATTTTCTTTAAATTTTTCATAGATTTTAATTGCTTGTTTTTCTTTTTCATCTATGAAAACAGGGATTTTTATTTTCTTTCCTAATTGTTCTAATTGTTGAGAAGCTGCTGGACGATGAACATCTAAACCTAAAATCGCTGTTTTAAATCCTCTTTTAGAATAATATGCTGCTAATTTAGAGGAGGTTGTTGTTTTTCCTGCCCCATATAATCCCATTAACATTATTTTAATCTTCTTTCCTTTTTTTATTTCAAGTTCTTTTTTCTCTCCCCCTAAAAGATTTAAGATTTCATCGTGAAGAATCTTTGTTAAATGTTCTTTTTTTTCTATGCCTTTTATTTTTTCATTTTCTGCTTGTTTTTTTATTTTATCTCCTATTTCTTTTACTAAGTGGATATTTACATCTGCTTGAATTAAGGCTCTTTGTAAATCTTTAACAACTATTTCAATTGTTTTTTTATCTAAGAATACAGCTCCTGCTATTTTGTCAAAACTTTTTTTTAATGTTGAAGATAGTTTGGATAACATGATTTTTAGAAGAAAATTGGGTTTTTATGATTATTGGTTTTAGAAAAGTTGTTTAAGCGACAGATTAACTTAGAGATGATTAAAGTTTAATTTTAAATCTCTCTTAGTCATTCTTCGACTACCTGCCAAAAGCCTGATTTTAAAACTTATTTGTAAATTTTATCATGATGATCTAAATCATAGAATTTAACTTTATCATTTACTCTATTATATTTAAAAATCAAAACAAAACTTTTATCAATGGGCACCCTCTTAAATTCATTCATTGGAAATCTTAAGTTTTTATAATGTTCAATATCTGAATTATTGATAATTTCATTAATCTTTTTCCAAATAATTTCATACCTCTTTTTATCTTTTT
>JAFCDM010000016.1 GCA_017609695.1 Candidatus Pacearchaeota archaeon
AATCCTTATCCTTATATATTATTCTTATCTTAATTTAAAGAAAAAATAGATTATTTTAAAGTGTATAAATTTTTATAAACTCTTATCTTTATAAAAAATCATGTGTGAATTAATATCCTGGATAGAAAAACAGGGACAAATATTTTTTTTAACTTCTGCAGAGGTTCATTCAAGATTTGGAAGAATACAATTAAAAGGATGTCAAGGTAATGATTTTCTTGGGCATGGGGCTATAAGACAATACCATGGTATTGTTAAGGGAAAAAATTATGAGAATAAGAATTTTTGGGATGGAAAACTTCCTTCTGAAATAAAACAGGCTTGGAATTTTGGAAGCTTTGATGGGATGTTAAAATATTTGCAAAGAGATGATTTAGAATATCTTGTTCAAAATGCTCCTAAAGATTTTGCTTCTTGGTGTTTAACTAAAAAAGCTGATGTTAGTATGAAAAAAGATGCTGATTCTTTTACAACGATGTTTAGATATGCTGTTAAGGGGGATTTTCAAAGAATGATAAGTGATAAAAATCCAGATATTAGACTGTTTGGATATGCAATTGACCATAGTCTTGGTTTGATGCCAAGTGATGGAAATTGGAGAAATGAATTGCTTGGACTAGCTTATCTACAAGCTTTTGACGTGATGAAACAAAATATTGATTTTGATGTTAGAATCTTTGGGTATGGGGGGAGTATGGATTTTAAGGGTATGGAAAGAGATGGAGATTGGAGGAATCAGATATTTAAGTATTATGAAGCATTTCAAAACAAGGGAGAAATGGATATTGAAAAAATGAGAAGAGATAAAAACCCTCATATTCGGAGTTTTGTATTATCCTCTGCTCTTGATTTTAAAGCAATGCAAAAAGATGAAGAACCTTATATTAGGATGTTTGGATATGCTGCTGAAAACACTCTTGGAAAAATGGGAAAAGACAGGGATTGGAGAAATAGATTGTTTGGATTAGGTTATCTACAAGATTTTAATGCAATGGCAAGAGATGAGCATCCTTTTATTAAAATGATTGGATTAGCTTCCACTTATAATTTTAATGAGGCAATAAGACCCAAAATAAAGTAAAGTCTCAACATTTATAAATTATGTTTTGCTTTATTTATGTATGAAAAAGAGAATGAGTATTTTTGTTTTAGTAATTGCTTTATTTGGGATATTTTTTTGTTTAAATTTAGTTAGTTCTGATTTTGTTATAGGTGAAGAACCTTATGATTATAATATTAGCCTTATTTATGCCCCTTCTCAGGCAATTAATGGGTGGATTAATATTAGTTTAGATGATGAGCCTGCTAATTCTTTATTAACTGGTTTTGAGGATTCTATTTTTTTAGAAGAGTTTTTAGAAAAAAATAATGCTGTTTATTCTTGTTTTCCAAATGATTGTGAATCTACATATTCAAGTTCTGAAGTTGGAGTAGATTTAAAAACATTTTCTCTTGATGCTCTTAAAACAAAAACTTTGGGTATAAAGCTTATTGGAGAAATTACTGGAGTTAATACTCTTAGTTTTGACTTTGAAACTAATGCTGGGAAATCTTGTTTGCATCCTGTTCAAATAGATGTTTTAGATGATGGATTATTTGAATGGAAAGCCGAAGATGTTTCTGAAGATTTTACTTGTATTTTAAGCAATAATTATGGTTGTTGGGATGAAAATGATTGTGAGGGGGAAAAATCCCTTATAACAGATTCTTTATATTGTGAAACAATAAGCTTACTCCCTCCATTAAAAACATTTGAAATTGGTGCAGAAGTTTTAGAAGTTTCTGGAAAAGGGGGAAATGTTGATTTTAAAATGGAATTAGATTCTTATAATTGTATTGCTAATGCTCAATCAAGTGGAGAAATTAAATGTTCTATTACCTTTGATGAGCCTTTAGAAAATTCCATAGATGCACAAGTTTGTATTAGTGTTAAAGATTCTTCTGATAATGGAAAATATGAAATAAAATATGAAGAAGTTAGTCCTTGTGGTTCTGCTGGAGAAAAATCATATGATTTTCCTATCTTTGTGAATCCTGGAAAATATTCTAGGGTTTTAGATTTTGCATTTAATCAAGACTTAGTTGATGAAAATGGAATTGATTTAGGTTCTGAAATTTTTGATTATATTGAAGAAAAATATTCTGGAAATTGTGAGCCAGAATGTATAATTCCTATAAAAATTTATGCAGGAATAAGCCAAACAGACACTATATCTAACTTAAGACTAGAATATCAAAGTGGAGTAAGTTTAGAAGAAACTAAGATTCATAATATTGAGGAAACTTCTGCATTATTAAGTTCTGATTTTATTAAATTATATTTAGAAAAAGGTAATTTTTTAACACCTGAAGACTATGGTGATGAAGGATTTTCATTAAAATTAAATGGGGAGAGAGTTTTTAGTCAGGATATTGAAATTAAACCTATTTCAGAGATAAAAGATATTATACCTCACATCCTTCCTGCATTAGTTGAAGTAACCTTTACTACCTTATTAGAGGATTCTGGTGCTAATTTAACTTATACTTGGGATTTTGGAGATGGAAGTGAAGAAGAAATTACTGAAATAAACACTATAAAACATACTTATTCTGATGTTGGAGCTTATGAAATAAATGTAAGAGTTTCAAATGAATTTGGGGAATCAAGTAAAATAGTTTTATTAGAAGTGGTTTCTCCTAAAGATATTATTAATAGCACTATAGATGAATATGGAATTAATCTTATTAATATAGAGTCCCAAATAAATGGACTTCCAGAATGGATTACTAAAGAGATTGCAGAGGATATTGATGTAGATGATTTAAAACTACAACTTAAACTTCAAAAAAATAAATATGAAGATTGTGGTGGGGGGTGTTCCTCTAAAGAATATGTAAATATCATGTCTTCACTATTAGAATTAAAAATCCCTTATCAGGTTAATACAAGTCATAAGATTGTTCCTATGGAGTTTTATCCAGATAAATCACAATTAGATTTTGAAATTTTAGAGGAGCTTGGGGTTGGTATTGCTGGAAATTTAGAAGAAACATATCATTCTGCAATTAATAATTGGATTAGGGAAAGTTTAGATATTTCTTTAGAATCTAAAACTTATGCTCTTTATTTTAAAAATTCTCAGATTGAACCCTTATTTTCTTATGTTAAACTTACTCTTAAACCAAAAAAAGATTTAGGGGAAGTTTATTGTGTTATAAATGAAAATCCTATAAATATAAAATTTAATAATCTCGAAGGTAAGGAAGTTGGGGATGTAGCAGTAGGGATTGTTTTTTCTGAATTAACTGAAAATAAAGTAATTGAATTTTTATATCCTGGAAAAATTGAAATACAGAACCTCCCAATTTATATTTCTCCTGAATTTAGAGAATTAGAAATAATTTCTGCTAATGGAATTTGTAATAATAATGGCAAATGTGAAAAAGATATTGGGGAAAATTCTAAAAATTGTAGGGTGGATTGCAGGCCCCTTGGCTGGACTTTTTTCTTGTTTTTTATTTTA
This sequence comes from Candidatus Pacearchaeota archaeon, assembly GCA_017609695.1. Classification (GTDB taxonomy): domain Archaea; phylum Nanobdellota; class Nanobdellia; order Pacearchaeales; family GW2011-AR1; genus ARS1285. Next base: position 3,507 of record JAFCDM010000016.1, read on the forward strand.
ATATTTGTGGCTTTTTTTATTTATATCTTTTTGCAAGAATGGTATAAAAGACGTTATAGGGCTCACTTATTTAAGAGTAAAAATCAGTTTTTTAATTTGATTAATTTTATGAGTAATTCTGTGAATCAAGGGCTTAAAAGATCTGAGGTTTTTGGTAAATTAAAAAATGTTGGATGGATTAATGAACAATTAGTTTATTCTTGGAAAAAACTTCATGGGAAAAGAACTGGGATGTGGGAGATTCCTATATTCAAATTTGTTGAAAAAAAACAAATTAAAAAAGAACTTTCAAAAAGAAGTAATAAACCTAGTTTAGCTGGGTTGTCCTTGAATCCTAAACCAATATGATAAAACACAGAAATCTTAATAAACTATTTTTCGGGTTTAAATATAAGGAAAGAATTAAATAAAAGGGATTTGAAAAAACTAATAACTATAAAACTTAATGACATAGTAGTTAAAGATTAAGTAATTCATAACTGAAATTTATAGTGTTTGGTGATTAAAAAAATGGTAATAAAAATATGGAGAAGTTTTACAAAAAGAATTTTTAGTCTTTTTTTTAAAAAAAGAAAGGATATAAGTGTTGGATTTTATGGGCCACCAAATGGAGGCAAAACAACACTTGCTAATCGGATTTGTAAAGATTGGACTGGGGAAGAGATAGGTAAGGTTAGTAAAATTCCTCATGAAACAAGACATATTCAATTTAAAGAAGAAGTTGAAATCAAATATAAAGAAAAAAGCTTAAAATTTAAATTAATTGATACTCCTGGAATTGCTACAAAAATTGATTATGAAGATTTTATGAAAATGAAGATGAAGAAAAAAGAAGCTCAAAAAAGAGCAAAAGAAGCTACTCAGGGAATTGTAGAATCTATTAAGTGGCTTGATGATATGGATTTAGTTGTAGTGATTCTTGATGCTAGTAAAAATCCTTACTCACAAGTAAACATAACCATTGTTGGAAATTTAGTAGCAAGAAAAATTCCTGTTTTGGTTGTTGCTAATAAAATAGATTTAAAAAAAGCAGATATTAAAAAAATAGAGGCGGCATTCCCAGAATATGATGTTGTTGGAATCTCTGCGAAAAAAGGAAAAAATATGAATGATTTTTATGAGTCTATATTAAAGTTGGCAAAGAAAGTTTGATGAAGGATCGACTAATCTTATTAATAAGAAAAGGATGTGGATAAATAAACTCATAATGTATAAAACTTAAAGGGGGTAAGTTAAGGATTAAGTGGGCTATTTCATAGCTTAAAAATTTATGAGATTGTAGATCAAAAATATTAAATAAAGGCTTAAAATCTAAAAGATTAAATTTAAAAATCAAATTTGGTTAGATAAAATATAAAAAAGGTGATAAAATGTCTAAGAAAAAGATAAAAGGGTTAACATTGCAGTTTTTACCTTATTCTGAAATTGCAAAATTAAATAGTATTGAAAGAATTAAAAAACTGTTGAGGATAATTCTTGATCATAAAGTTGTAGTTTTGCAAGGAAAACTAAAACCAGAAGAAGAAACAAGATTAATTGAAGATACTATGATTATGATTGGGAATATTAAAGGATTTAAAGGTGTTGAACTTGAAGTAATTTCTCCAGACACCTCAGATGCTGGTTTTTTTTATAAGATGAAATTTGGTTTAGCAAAAGCATTAACTGGGCAACAAAATGCGCTTACGATTATTGGGCCTGCAACAATTGTTAAAGAGATGAAAAAGAATCCTAAAAAATTAGAAGTTATGATGAGGTAAAATATTTTTAGATAAAATCACCACAAATATTATATAGTGTTTGGTTCTTAGTATTTTTGAAAATGCTGATGTCATTTTCAAATAAGCAATTAAATAAAACTCTATTAAAACTGGGGGTAAACTAAAGTGGGACACGAATGCGTTCATTGTGGAAAAATATATCCAGATGCTTCAGAAGAATTATTAAAAGGATGTAGTTGTGGCGGTAAATTCTTTTATTATATTAAACAAGAAAAAATAGATGAAATTGAATTAGGGAAATCAAATGAGGTCCAAGAAGTAAAAAAAGAATTAGAAAAGTCTGATAAAGAACAAATTGAAAAAGATATCAGGGATATCACAGGATTAAAAGAAGAACCTGAAAAACCAGTAATCCTTGATTTAGAATCTGTGAAGGTAATTCGTCCTGGAAAATTTGAAATTGATGTTGTTAATTTATTTAATAAACGAAGGCCTTTAATATATAAATTAGAAGAAGGTAAATATATTATTGATTTAGCTGCTTCTTTAAATATTAATAAAGAAGAAATTAATAAAAAAATAAAAAACCCGGAGGAAGATTAAGATGAAAGGTTATTTGAAACCAATTGTAGAGGTGGGAGAAGGGCAATTTGATTCTGAAAATACTGTAGTAGTAAGAGACTATAATGGTATAGAACTTTGGGGGCTTTTTAGTAAGCAATTTATTAGAGATGGAAAATTAGAGGTAAATGTTGTTGTTGAACATGATGATAAAATTTTTGTTTCTGCTCCACAACATGGGTTTAATGATATGAGATCCATTCAAGTAGGAATACATCATATTTGGATTAAAAAACCTGATATAACCTATCTCAAATAGTATATTTTAAATATATATTTCTGTTTGATATATTAATAATAATCTTGTAAAAGATTGAATAATATAACTTATAATCTAATGGATTAGAAACTAGGGAGAGTTATATATTGAACTAAACATCACATACCTTAAATGTTAATAAGATTATAAATAAAACCAATATTATATAAAACAAAAAGGTTATTCAAGTTAAGATTAAGTAAAAGAGTTGTTTTAAGGAGATTGAATATGAATAAAATTCAAAACATATTAAAAAAACAAATTGAAATAATTAAACCAGATAAAGATACTTTGGAAAATATTGAAAAAACTGCTTGTGATTTTTGTAAGAATTTGCAGGAAAAATTAAGAAAAAAGAAGATTAAAGCAGAGGTTTTTATTGGGGGGAGTTTAGCTAAAAATACATTAGTTAAAAAAGACAAATATGATGTAGATATTTTTGTAAGATTTTCTGGAAATTATAAAGATAATGAAATTTCTAAGATATTGGGGGGAGTTTTAGGAAAAAAAGCTAAAAAAGTTCATGGAAGCCGAGATTATTATCAAATTATTTTAAATTCATTTATTCTTGAAATTGTTCCTGTTTTAAAAATTAAAAAACCCCCAGAAGCCCAGAATATAATGGATTTAAGTTATTTTCATGTTAATTACCTTCTTAAAAAAATTAGAGAAAACCCAAGATTAAGTGATGAAATATTACTTGCTAAAACTTTTACTTATGCACAAAATTGTTATGGTGCTGAAAGTTATATACATGGTTTTTCTGGTTATTCCTTAGAATTATTAATTAGTTATTATGGAAGTTTTTTAAATTTTGTAAAAGCAATATCAAAATCTGGCGACGATAAAATAATTATTGATGATTTTAATTTTTATGAGAATAAAGCAGAAGTTTTGAATTTATTAAATAAATCTAAAAGACAAGGGCCTATTATTTTGATTGACCCCACATTTAAAGAAAGAAATGCACTTGCGGGGTTAAGTTTAGAAACATTTTCAAAATTTAAGAAAATTTGTTTAAATTTTTTAAAAAAACCAGATAGTTCTTTTTTTGAAAAAAAGAATATTGGAGCAGAAATGAAGAAAAAATATGGTAAAAAATTGATTGTGGTTTCTGTTAAAACAAATAAACAAACTGGAGATATTGCAGGAACAAAGTCTAAGAAGTTTTTTGATTTTTTTGTTTATAATTTAAAAAGAGAATTTGAAATTAAAAAACAAAAATTTGATTATAATGAAAAAAAGAATATTGCTTATTTTTATTTTGTTTTGGATAAGAAAAAAGATGAAGTTGTTAAAGGGCCACATATTACCAAAGTTGAGAATCTTGCAGGATTTAAGAAAAAACACAAAAATGCTTTTATCAAAAAACATATTGCTTATGCAAAAGTTAAGCATAATTTAATTTTTAAAGATTTTTTTAATATGTTTAAAAAGAAATATAAAAAAGTGATTAAAGAGATGTGTGTTGTGAGTGTGGTTGTTGTTTAGAATTAGGATTCTTAAGCATGAATTATTTTTCTATTTTCCCTTCTTTTTTCTCTTTGTTCTAAAAATCTATCTCTAGTTTTTTGCATCATCCAAGGCGTATAAGTTTTCTCTACTAATTGTTCTATTGCTTTTCTAAGCATACAATACTCTTCATTTGTATAACTAAAATTATGAGTTATCTTATCCCAGGCATTGTTTGTTATTAATTCTAATCTTCTTATTTGCTCATCTCCAATAAGAGATTTAAATTTATACCCTGCCCCTAATTTTATATATGAAAACACTCTCTCTAATTCTTCTTTCATACGATTATTTCTTTTTTTTATCTCAGGTTCAAGAAGACTTTCTTCTTCAGGTTCTAAATCATATAAGGTTGTTTTGCCTTGTTTAGTTTCTCTTAAACGATAGTTTTTAGCAGGTTCCATTATTTATTCTCCTATTAAATTCTAAAAATAAAAAAATTATGCTTTAAATAGTTTTTTATTTTTAATTTTACTTCACAGCCTGTTCAAATAAGAAAGATAAAGCTGATGTGAAGAATGAAGTGTTAAGCCAGATAGCTAATTCCTCTTCAGGCATATTTTCTTTTGAGATTATAAATAAAACCTGTTCATTATCTGCAATGTAAAATTTAGCATCTATATCTATTTTTTTTGCTTTAATCTTGAATTTATTGTTTATTTTTTTAATTTCATTTTCTTCTCCAGAAAGAGCTATTTTTATTTTAATATCTGATTTTCTTAATCTTTCAAAAATAAAAGAGAAAAATCTTGATTTGTTTTTTATTTCATTTACAGAAGTGCAAATAATAACTTGTTTTTGTGCATTTTCTAAAACCTCTTTGATATGATTATAAATTCCTGCCTTTCCTTTTATTGCTCCTGAAATATCTCTATGTTTTACTGGCTCAATTCCTGTATCATAAAGATTTTTTAGTTCAAGATATTCCTTTGTGTTTTTAAGTTCTGAAAGTGTTTTTACTTTTTCATTTGCATTTCTTAAAGTGTTTGATTTTAATTTTTCTATGATTACTGTTGGTTTAACTGCTATATATTTAACAGGTTTTCCTATTTTTGTTATTGCAAAACCTTGTTTTTCTAAACTTTCTAAAACATCATAAGTTCTGCTTCTTGGAACTTCAGATATTTCTGCTATTTCTCCTGCAGAGGCAACTCCTTTTCCAAGCAATGCTAACCAAACTTTAGTTTCATAAATATTAAGATTAAAATATTCTTTAATTCGTTTTACAAGTTCTATTTTAATTATCATTTTATCTTATTATCCTTGAACTTAATGTTTTTTAGAAGCTACGATTTCATAAACTTTAGATGGATTGAATTGTCTATAAACAGAAAGTTTGATTATAGAACTTCTCTCCCCTGTTAATCCATAATAAACCTTCTTAACCCCCTCTACTCCCCTTAAATCCCAAAAACAATTATCCACCATTTGAAGTGTTTTAAATCCTTTAAATTCTTCTCCAAATCCGAAATTTTCTTGTGTAAGTATATCTTGGTAATGTTGAATTATCCCTTGTAAATCATATTCATATCCCCTACATGCTTTTTCTGCAAATCCTTTTAGATTGATATAGTTATGTAACACCCTATTTTCACTAATAAAATCCTGTGCTTCTTCATCTTTACCTTCATCTACAAATTTTGTGATTGTACTTAATCCAATTCCTAGTTCTCTACTTAATCTAGGTAATTCTAGTGTTTCAAATTCTATAGAATCTAATTCAGATATTTGTGTATTTCCATATTCCATAAAACTCTTATCAAAACTGCATTTATAAAGCTTTTGTTTGTTGTTACTATATAATCAGAACAAAATAGGAGGATTTATAAAGGGCTTGAGGTTTTTGATTTTAAGAAAATGAATATCCATAACATAAGTAAAATCTGCATAATCTTCTTATTTGGATTTCTTAGTGCTAATGTTTTAGGATTATACCTTGTTTATGGTTCTGAAATCCCTTTTTCATTTAATTCGTTTGATTATTTTGGTTCTGATAATGATTCTGCTCCTTTTAATTTTGTTGGAGAAGAGCAGATACACATCTATGATGATAAAATTATAATTGAGGTTTCTGGAGCAAGTTTAAGTAGATATGCCCCAACTGGAAGTATGAAACCGGTTTTAGATGAGCATAGTAATGGTATAAGAATTAAACCTAATTCAGAAGGGGAAATACATATCGGAGATATTATAAGTTTTAGAAAAGATAGTTATTTAATTGTTCATAGGGTTGTTGATAAAGGAGAAGATGAACAAGGATTTTATTTTATTACAAAAGGAGACAATAATGATATTGTTGATGGAAAAATCAGATTTAAAGATATTGAATATGTTACAATAGGGGTGATTTGGTAAGATGGATGAAATAAAAAGTAAACCTGGATTTGGTGATTTTGGTTGTGAAAATTTTGGTGAAGGAACAAAGTGGGAGAGATTTAAGGGGGCGGTTGTTTGTGTTAGTTATAATGGGCATAGTTATCTGGGAGTTCTTAAGGAAATAGATAGAAAGCAAAATGCTGTTTATCTTTCTCCTTGTTCAATGGATTCAGGAGATGAATTAGAACAGATTTCTGGACCTACAATGCTCCCTTATGAGGGTTCTGTGCCTACTGGTCTAGAAGGAAGTTTAGAAGAGAATATTCGTAGATACAATAAAAATCATACTAAAATGAAAAATGAAAAATGAACATGACTTCCCTTGTTTTGGAAGAGATTTAGAAAAGTTTGTTTTATATGGAAATCAAATTCCTGTATATAGAAGTTTTCCTAAAACTTTAGATGTTGAAGTAGCAAGTGATTTTTCTAAAAATCCATATGTTCAAAAAGCAAGAGAATTGCTTAATAGGTATGATACTGCTGAGGAGATTTTACAAGCAGGAAAAGAACATTTTAGGGTTTGTGGCGAGTGTTCTCAAAAAATTAGGGAAATAAAAAAGAAATATGAAAATATGAGTGAAGAAAAGCTTGAAGAATTAACTGATAAACAAAAAGAAAATTTAAGATATTTTGGAATAATATAGTTAGATTATATAAAAACTTAAAACATTAAGGTGATTATAGGATATAAGAATGGAAGTTGTAGATTGTCATGTTCATTGTGGAAAAGGATATAGTTTTAGGGAATATTTAGAAAAAATAAAAGAAAATAGTTTATCAGTAAAAAGAGCTTTAGTTTTTCCTTTAGCTTCAGATATTTATCAAAAACAAAAAAAAGATTTTAAAGACGATGAGGAATTTAAAGAAAAAAGAAGAAATGCAAATAAACATATGATCAGTTTAGCTGATAGTCAAAAAACAGGATTTGAAGTATATCCTTTCAAGTTTGTGTGGAATGATTTTAGTAGGGAAGATTTAGATAGATATTTTGGTGTTAAATGGCAAAGACGAAAAGGAGATCCAGAATATGAAATTGGTTCTAGAAAATTTCTTAGATTTTTTGATACATTAAAAGAGAGAGATATGCCTGTAGTCTTTGATGATGAATTTAAAAATACAATGAAATTCCTTAACCGAACTCAAGGTATAAAGATTATTATTCCCCATTTAGGTTTTGGAAATAGAAATTATGATGCTCTTAAAGATAGTGGGGTTTGGGAAAGAGAAAATATATATACAGATATTTCAGCTCTGACTCTTGAATCTAATGTTATTAAAGAACATATAGGAAGATATGGGTATGAAAGAATTTTTTTTGGTTCTGATTATCCTATAAATGATTTAGCTTGGGGGTTGGAGATGGTTTCTCGTTTAAATATAAATCATAAAGAAAAAGAGGCTATTTTAAGTGGAAATATTTTAAGGTTAATGGATGAAGTTAAAAAATAATCCAACTAAGAATCATTCCAAGATATATCCCAATTGTTATAAAAGGCATGGCTGGATAAAATTTTCCTTTTCTTGCAGCGATGAATAATGATAGCAAAGCTATTGTTGATGCAAGAGTTATTATTAGTGCTGGAAGTAATCCATAGAATTTATAAAAAACTCCTGCTGTAATTATTGGAAAGATTATATCTCCTCCTCCTAATATAGCAAGATTAACTTTTATTTTTGATTTTTTAAATTGTTTTTCCATTGTTTTTTTGTTTTTATATTTTTGTTTGATTTCCTTGATTTTTCTTCTATCTTTTAAACCAGTATATGGGACAAAAAAACCTCCAAAAATTTTCAATTCATTTATCTGATATTTAGCCATCTTTTGCATTAATTTTGATTTCCAAACAGCCCAAAAATCATAAAGAGAGATTGCTAATAATAAAATGATTATTCCTAAAACCCCTAAAAGAGGAACAAAAACAGATGCGATTCCTGGATAAATTAAAAGTTCTGTAAAATTATGAATTAAAAAACTTCTTTTAAATATTTTATAGTAAGCTAAAGGCAGGGCAATTATTATAAGTATTAAACTAGAATAAAGCATTGTTAAAGAATTATATCCTAGACTTAATTTAGATAAAACAACATTTAAAGTTAATCCAATTGCAATTATTGTTACAACAAAAAACCAAGCTCTAATAAATTTCTTTGCTTTTATTTTTATTAATACAAAGAATAAAGAGATTGCTATTGTAAAAGAAATTAATATCCAAATTGGAGAAGTTTCCTGTTGCATTTCAGGAGGTTCCATTCCAAAAGGGATTTTATTATTTTCATTATTATAAAAACCAATTACAAATAACCCAATTAACTGAGTTATTACAAACATTGTAATTAAAATAATTGTTATTTGTGTATTGTGTTTCATGATTGTGTTTCATGTCACAGGAAAACTAGTTTTCCTCCAAGCAACCTTTCTCAGTTTGCAATCCATAAATGGATTGATACTAAAATGTAAAACATTTTAGGATGCTAAGAAGTAAACTCAGCTTTTATACCTCTTTAATAAATAGAAGAATATGTTTTTAAATGTTAGTGGTTTGAAAAGAAAAATAAAAGATTAATTAGAATTTAGAATCTAAAAGATTTTCCTTTTTACTTCTTTTTTGATTTTGCAAGTTTAATCAATTTTGATTTTTTTGATTTTTTACTTGGGCTTCTGCCTTGTTTTTTTGTTTTTTTGCTAAGGATTTTACTTTTCTTTTTTGTTTTTTTATTAATAGTTTTACTTTGCTTTTTTTCTTTTTTTACAACCATCTTTTTAATCGGCTTCTTTTTTACTTTAATTTTCACTTTTTTTTTGTTTACCATTTTAATATGAGCTGAGAGGACTCGGGCACAGTGTGAAAGTTCCTCAAATAAAGTCAAATCAACTTATCTATTAATTTTATTTTAAAGGTTATCTTTTACGCCCTATACATAGCTTAAAAGTGCAGATTTTATTTGATGAGTTATAGCCCGTTCATCAAACTACACGTCGAACACCTATAGAGGCCAACATAGTAGCATCCTTTCCAGAACAACTGCAATGTCCTCTCAGAAATATGTAAGAATTTAAAGTATATAAAAGCTTCTTTTTTTGTGAAAAGAAAAAACTGAATTTTATATTAAGTTTATTAAAAATTTTTATTATCAAACATAAATAAGAATTATCCTATATAAAACATATATCCAACTTATAATCCCGTGAATGATTGCCCATAAAATAGAACTATTCTGAGTATAAGATAATATCATTGCAAGAGCAGAACCAAAAACACAAAAACTTCCCCCACTATGTTTCCACTTATCTTTTTTGTTGCATTTAACTCCTGCCTTAATCGCTTTTTCAATATTATTTACTTTAATCTTAATATCAACATCTCTTGGTTTTTTAATTATCTTTTTTAATTATCTTTTTTGTTGCCATATTAAATTAAATAATAAATGGTTTTTAAATATTTTGTAGACAAAAATATAGAAAGATTTAAATATGTAGACAACTATTATAATATATGTAGACAACTATTATAATATTATGTACATAGAAAAAAGAAAATATTACGGCAAAACAAAATATTGGCTTTCTCATTCTTTTAGAGAAGGAGGGAAAATACACAAAATAAGGAAATTATTAGGAATAGATTTATCTCTAGAGATTCTAGAAAATAGAAAAAAGAAAGCTGAGCAACTCATTTTAGAAGAAATTAATAAATATAAAATAATAAAAGATCCCTTACAGGATAAAATCTCAAAAGAAGAAATTGGATTTATTAAAAGGCTACAATCAGAAGCAGAGCTTAAGATTATCCATTTATCTGAGGAACAGTGGAAAACCTTTTCTGAAATTTTTAGTTATAATACCAATGCCATAGAGGGAAGTGATTTAAGCAAAAAGGAAACAAAAGAAGTTATAGAAAAGGGAGTTTGGCCTGTTGAAAAATCTAAAGAAGACATAGCAGAAGCATTGGGAGTAAATGGGGCGATAAATTTTATAAGAAAAACAAAGGAAGATATCTCCTCAGATTTAATTAAAAAGATTCATTACATTGTCTTTAAAAATTCCAAGAGTTTTGCAGGAGAATTTAGAAAATTAGGACAGGAAGTTGTTGTCAGAACTGGCCAAGGGATTATTGTTCATGAAGGGGCCCCCTCTTCAAGAGTTTTTACCTTACTTAATGAATTAATTAATTGGTATAATAAACATAAATTAGAATATCCTGGAATTCTTTTAGCAGCAGTTGTACATAATCAATTTGAAAATATACATCCATTTGCAGATGGTAATGGGAGAGTTGGAAGAATTTTGCTTAATAATATCCTATTAAAAAATAATCTCCCTCCTGTAAATATAGATATAAAAAACCAAAGAGAATACTATGAAACCTTACAGGCTTATGAGAAAGAAGGGAATCTAAGACCTACTATAGAACTTATTTTAAGAGAATATAAAAACTTGAAAATAATAATAAAATAATCTTTTTGTAGACATATTTGTAGACAATTTATTTATTGTAGACAAAGTAATCCCCTTAATTGTCTAAATGCCTTTGTTGTTACTTAATCTTAAAGTTTAAATTAAAAATAACTTCAAACCTCCTTGAAGTCTTCGCTGGGTTTATAAAGAATGTTTTTTTATAAAAATTATGAATGAGGATAATAAGAAAATGACAGATGATAAATTTATCTTAATGGGATTAAACGACGAGAAGTCAGAGTATATAGCTGAGGTTTTAAAAAATAAAACTGCTAAAAAAATTTTAGATTTTTTAGGGGATATAAAAGAAGCAAGTGAAAAAGATATTTCAGATGCATTAAAAATGCCTATGAGTACTGCTGAGTATAATTTAAAAAAATTAATTAAAAGTGGGTTTGTTGAAAAAACAAAGAATTTTTTTTGGAGTGTTAAGGGAAAGAAAATACCAATGTATAAATTAGCAAAAAAACATATTATAATTAGTCCAAATAAAAAGCCAAATCTAAATTATATTAAAAGTCTTCTTCCAATTTTTATTGTTGCTATAGCCTTAGTGGCTATAGTAGCAGTATTTATGTTACAAGAGGAACCTATTGTTGATCAAACTGAGTTAAAACAATTTGGTTCTCAAGCAGATTTAAATGGATTTATAAAAGAAAATTCAGATTCGAATTCAAATTGGGGTGGGGGAATAGGCATATTATCTAAAGGAATGGCTGAAACTGCAACTTTTTCTGAAAGTGATGGAGGAACTCCTCAAACTAATTCAGATTATTCAACTACAAATATACAAGTTAAAGGAGTAGATGAAGCTGATATTGTTAAAAATGATGGAGAATATATTTATACTATTTCAGGAAACAAAGTTATAATTATAGATGCTTATCCTGTAGAAAACTTGGAAATTTTATCAGAAATCAAATTTGAAAGTAATGTTAATGAGATTTTTATTAATGATGATAAATTAGTTGTTTTTGGAGGAGATTATGGAAGGGGAAATAAGGTTTATATTTATGATATTTCAGATAGAGAAAATCCTGAACTAGATAATGAAATTGAGTTTGATGGAAATTATGTTAGTTCAAGAATGATTGGGAATTATGTTTATACTATTTCAAATAAGTATATCCAAGATAATAACCCAGAGCCTCCAATTTATGAGGTTGATGGAGTTAAAACAAAAGTTGCTGCTACTGAGGTTTATTATTGGCACTATCCTGATACAAGTTATGTGTTTACAAGTATTACTGCAATTAATATTAAAGATGGAGATGTTAATAGTGATGTTTATCTAACTGGAGGAAGTAGAAATATTTATGTTTCTCAAGATAATATTTATTTAACTTATACTAAATATGTTAGTCATACAGAATATTCTGAAGAAATAGCTAAACAAGTTTATTTTCCTTTGCTCCCTAAAACTTATGATAAAAAGATTCAAAAGGTTTTAGATTCTAAAGATGCAGATTGGAAAAAGTTAAATGAAATGAGGGAGATAATAGATGAATATTCAATAGGATTAGATGGAGGAGAATTATCTGAATTTAGTGAAGAACTTGCAGAAAGATTAGAAAAGTTTGAATTAGAAATCCAGAAAAAACAAGAAAACACAATTGTTCATAAAATCAATGTTGATAAAATGGATATTGATTATAAAGGAAATGGAGAAGTTCCAGGGCATATTTTAAATCAGTTTTCAATGGATGAATACAATGGGGATTTTAGAATTGCTACAACAACAGGGAATGGAAGATTTGGAGGAAATAGTTTAAACCATCTTTATATTTTAAATGAAGATTTAGAGATTATAGGAAAAGTTGAAGATTTAGCTAAAGGTGAAAGTATTTATTCTGTTAGATTTATGGGTAAGCGAGCTTATATTGTTACTTTTAAAAAAATAGACCCTTTATTTGTAATAGATGTTGAGAATCCTGAAGAACCAAAAGTTTTAGGTTATTTGAAAATTACAGGTTATTCTGATTATTTACATCCTTATGATGAAAATCACATAATTGGAATTGGAAAGGAAACTGCTGGAGGGGAGGAAGATTTTTCTTGGTATCAAGGTGTTAAAGTTTCATTATTTGATGTTACTGATGTTGAAAATCCAATTGAAAAATCTAAGATTGAAATAGGAGATAGGGGAACAAATAGTGAGGCATTACATAATCATAAAGCTGTTTTATTTGATAAAGAAAAGAATTTATTAGTTATTCCGATTAGCTTGGCTGAAGTTGATGAAAGTAAGTATGATGGAGGAGAAATCCCTGATAATGCCTATGGGAAACAGATTTGGCAAGGAGCTTTTGTTTTAGATATTAGTTTAGATGGGATTGAAGAAAGAGGGAGAATTACCCATAATAATGAAACTCCTGAAGAAAATGGATATGGGTATAGATATTTTGATTATAATAAAGCAATTCAAAGAAGTTTGTATATAGGGGATGTTCTATATACTATCTCTCAGAGTATAATAAAAGCAAATGAGCTTGATAGTGTTGATGAGATTAATTCATTAGATTTAGGATATAATGATAATTATAATGATAATTATCCAATTGGTATTGAGGAGAGGGTTTAATTGAAATTGAATTTCTTGTAAGTCCCTTTATTTTTGTGTATGTTACTTGTTATTGTGTAAGGCTATTTTATTTAACTTTGAGATTTTGCTAGGAATTAAATTAAAAATTTATCTTTTCTTCATTTCTTCAACTTGTTTTTCAATTTCCTTTATATCTTTATCTGATTCCTTTTTTATTTTTTCTTTAGATTCTTTTTTTACTAATTCATTAATTTCTTTTAAAAAATTATCCTGAGATAACTAATATTCGAGAGCATAATACTAGGGATGCAGACATAACATTTAATATTGATTCAAAAAAGTTCGCAATTGAAATTGAAACTGGGAGCCTTTTAAGAAAAAAGAAGCAGTTACTTGAAAAAATCAATTTTTTAAAAAGAAGATACAAAAAAGATGGATAATTCTTGTTTCTAATAGGGATTCTTTAAAAGACTACAAGAAATTTGGGTTGTGCACTCAGAGAAAAGACATGATAAAAAACCTAGAAAAATTGATAAAAATCTAACACCCGACTTTGAGTGGGTGTGAAATCCTTTTGTCGCCGGATTAGGTATTGAAAAAGAGCGGAAAATGATGCGCTGTATATATGTATATACATATATTACTAAGGAGTAATATAAATAAAAAAGGTAATTTTTTATAATGCTAAATATTAAATAATCTAATGAAAAATAAAATCAACGATTTAATTAAAACAGGTGAAGGATATAATTTAGAATTCAAAGAGAAAATTGGTTCTAACTTAGATAAAGAAATTTGTGCCTTTGCCAATGCTAATGGTGGAAAAATTATTTTAGGGGTTGAAAATTCAGGGAATGTTATCGGCTTTAAACTTTCTAATTCAAGTGCTTCAAAAATTCAGAGTATTGCGAGAAATATGGATCCTAATTTCAATGTAGATATTGAAACAATTGAAAACATGGCAGTCATTAATATTGAAGAAGGAAAAAATAAACCATATTCTGTTGGAGGAAAATTTTATTTAAGGATAGGAGCGAATTCACAACAAATGCAAAGAGATGAAATAAGAGAATTTTTTCAAAAAGAAGGACTGGTCTTATTTGATGAAAAACCAAATACAAAATTTGATTTAGATAAAGATTTTAACATGACTAGTTTTAAGGAATTTTTAAGGTTGGCAAATATCACGGATAATCAGGACCATAAGAGCATTTTAAAAAATCTTTCTCTGATGGAGGGAAGAAAAATGAAAAATGCTGGAGTTATATTTTTTTGTAAAAATGTAAGGAAATTCTTTTTACAGGGTGATGTGACTTGCGTACTTTATGAAGGAACCTCAAAAACTAATATAATTGACCACAAAATGTTTGAGAAAAATCTCTTGTCTAATTTTGAAAATGCTTATAAATATATTTTATCAAAACTGAATACTAATTATATTATTAAACAAAAAAGAACAGAAAAACTTGAACTTCCAAAAGAAGCAATTAGGGAGGCATTAATTAATGCCATTGTTCATAGAGATTATTTTTCTGCGGGGCATGTTCAAGTAGATATATTTATTGATAGACTTGAAATAAGTAATCCTGGAGGCTTAGTATCTGGATTAAGTGAAGAGGATTTTGGTAAAGTAAGTTTACCTAGAAATCCTCTATTAATGGATTTAATGTTAAGGGCAAATAATGTGGAAAGAGTTGGATCTGGGATTAAAAGAATTAAAGATGCAATGAAAGAATATGGTTTAAGGGTAGAATTTATCAAAACCAAATTTTTCAGAGTTGTTTTTAAAAGGAAAACATTAATCCCGAAAGGTTCGGAGAAAAGTTCGGAGAAAAGTTCGGAGAAAATTATTGAATTAATGGAGAAAAATAACGAAATAACAATCTTAGAATTATCGAAAGAAATTGTTTTAAGTACAAGAGCCATTGAAAAAAGCATAGCAAAATTAAAAGAAAAAGGGTTAATCAAAAGAGTTGGTTCTGCAAAGGGAGGATATTGGAAGGTCTTAAAGAATTAATGCACGAAGTACTAAACGCTATTTGCGTTTAGTAGTTTTTAAGATTTATAAGTATTTGTGAGATTATTGGATATAAAAATGGGGCAAAAAACTAAACAAACTTATGTAAGAGAACTTCAAGAAATAAAGAGATTATTAAAAAAGGCGTTTAGGGAAAAAAGAAGTATTAAAATTAAATATTATAGCTTATCTTCTGAGGAAGTTAGATACAGGGTAGTTGATATTTATCAAATGCACAAAGATTGTATAATCGCTTTTTGCCATTTAAGAGATGATGAAAGGACTTTTGTTATTGATAGAATTCATCAAGCAAGATTACTGGATGAAAATTATGAGATACCTAAGGATTGGAGTCCTGAGAGCATTATACTAAATTAAAAAGTTCTCTTTAAATAAATAAAAGTTACGAGTTGTAGACAAAAATATAGAAAGATTTAAATATAATAAAAGCTTATAAAAAGTAATAAAAGCTTATAAATTAAAAAATGGCTCAGAATATTTTTGAAGTAGGAGAAAGAGAAAATAGAGTTCTTGGTATTGTTAAAGCTAAATATGGGCTAAAAAATAAAAATCAGGCTTTCAATTTAGTTATTGAAGCTTTTGAACAAGAACTTCTTGAACCAGGAATAAAACCTGAATATTTAGAGAAATTAAAAAAAATTGATAAAGAAAAAGGAATAGTTTTTAAGGATATCGAAGAATTAAAAGCTATCTTAGAATCAAAATAATTTCTAGATAAAAAAGAGGAAAATGGATTATGAAATAAAACCAACTCTAAAGAGAACACTTAATAAGATTTCTAAGAAAAATTTTCTAATGTATGAAAGAATCTTAAAAAAGATTCAAGAAGTAATTAACTCCAAGATAGACCATTATAAAAATTTAAGGCATGATTTAAAGGAATTTAAAGGAGTTCAGGTTGGTTCTTTTGTTCTTGTTTTTAAATTTGTAAAATCAGAAAATAAAATATATTTTGAAGATTTTGATCATCATGATAAAATTTATAATAAAAGTTTTTAGTAGAAAATAAGAAATAATCTTATTATGAACCTTAAGTTAAGTGCCCCGAAAGGGCTGAATCCTTGACCAACTAGACGACAGGGGCAAATTTATTTAATTTATTCAAATGACGCCGGTTTTTAAAGCTTATTGTTTTAATATATTTATTAATATCAGTTTTATTTCCAATATAAGTATCGGCTCCTCTTGTTTTTTGAATATTCCATTTTGAGGTTTTAAAACCCAAAGTTTTCATGGCTTTTTTAAATGTATTTCTTAAATTTTCTATATTACAAGTAAACCATATATATGGATAATCTCTTCCAGTTATGGGACAGACAGAACCGTCTGTGTCAATTAACCCCCTTATACAAGCTTTTAAATAATCTTCAGATTCAAAAATCCAATTAGGTATTTTTACATTATTTTTTTTCTTATTTCCAGAGGGAAGCCCAAAATGTTTAAGGGTAAAAATAACATCTTTATTCCCAATTACAATAAATAATTCTCTGTTTGTTTTATGTTTTTTAGAGTACATTTTTACATTAAATAACTTCTCAACCAAAGGTTTAACATAATCCAATAAATATTCTTTATCTTTTTCACTATCCCCACAAATTCTAAGATAATAATATCCTCCTTTTTTGCACCATATGTTTCCATCTCCTAAAATTATTCCAATTAATTCTGCAAGCTCTTTTGACGGCTGTTTTATTAATAATTTTGGATTTCTAAAATTTGCTAATTTTCCCCCCTTAACTCTCCCCCAATTCTCTTCTAATATATTAACTATATGTTTATCAAAATTGATATCTGATAATTTAGATAATTTATTGTATACTTGTCTGCTAATAGTTCTTTTTTCATTAGCAAGTTCATTAACAAGATAATTACTAACCACTCCAATTTCTCTTCCTAATTTTTCCCAAGTAAAACTATTTTTATTTTTGACTAGGAGGATTAGCTTTCTTTGATAACCTTTTTTTAACCTTATCCTCATAAAATAAAAGAAGAATTGCAAGTTTATAAATTTTATGCTTGGTAACTAGACTATATAATTAAAATTTGGAACAGAATCTTACTCAAGTATCCAAGTTTGGATAATGATAACAGCTATTGCAATAATACTAATGATTCCTTTTATTGCATCAAAAACAGGATTTTGTATTTGGATTTTTAATAAAGGAAGACTAAATAAGATAGCAATGAATCCAATTATGGCTGTGGTTAAATGAGTAAAATTATTTGAAGTTAATTTTTTTGAAAGGGATTTTAAGGTTTTGATTCTTGCTTCAATTATTAATCCTAATCCAATAACCAATAACCATAAAGATTCTATATAATTTCCAATATCTTGGTTTAATATTGTTTTACTGGCAATTCCTAAAAAACCAAGTATGCTAACTATAGACAAAGCGATTACAAACTTTTGAGAAACCTTTACTTTTCTCTCAGTTGTTTGCACTTCTTTAACTTGTTTTTTCTTTACCCCTTTTTTCATTAAATAAAAAAGATAATTAGGTTTTTAAATATTTTGAAAGATAGTGAATGAGCCCACCAGGTCCTAGACAATTCTTTTAGAATTCTCTGGAACCATCAAAAATGATAAACATTTTTGTGGCCACAAAAACCATAAAAGTTTTTGATGGCTTCAATTCTCTTTTTGATAACGAATTGAAGTATTTGAACCTGATACACTGGAACAAATCCAGGCATATCCTCTTTTAGGATATGAAATGAGCCCACTGGCTCAAGCTTTCAATTCTTTATTTATTTTTTTAAGATTGTAAATTAAAAACTTTCGGAATTTGATACCTGCGGTTCAAATCTCTATTAGAATAATAACACTATCTAGAAGATAGTGAATGAGCCCACCAGGATTTGAACCTGGGACCCCTGCCTTATAAGAGCAGTGCTCTAGACCAGACTGAGCTATGGGCTCATATAATCTCAATATAATATGTATATTTAAAGTTAATTATTTTTATTAATAGATAAATCTTTCTTTAAAAATGATAATTGGGTTAACAGGGAGGATTGCTTCTGGAAAAGGAGAAATTAAAGATTTTTTAGAAAAAAAGGGTTTAAATATTGCACTATATCTCAAGTTATTAGGGAAGAAGCCTTAAAAAGGGGGATTGAGATTAAAAGAGAAAATCTTCAGGATTTAGGAAATGAAATTAGAAATATAGAAGGAACAAATGCTTGGATAAAAAGACTTATTGCGACAATTGATTTAAATGAAAATGTCATTATTGATGGGATAAGAAATCCTGGGGAAGTCGAAGAATTAAAAAAAATAAAAAATTTCTTTTTAATTGCTGTTGATGCCCCACAAGAGAAAAGATATGAAAGGGTGAGAATGAGAACAAAACCTAGCGACCCTAAAACTTGGGAAGAATTTCTAGAAATAGATAAAAGGGATTTTGGTGAAGCAGATTTAAAAGGACAACAGGTTTGTAAATGTATGGAAATGGCGGATTTTTATATTTTTAATAATTCCAGCATAAAAATACTCCTAAAAAGAATTGAAGAACTTTACTCTGAAATTTTAAAGAAACAAGAAAATTTTCAACTCTAACTAATTTTTCATATATCTCTTTTCCCATCCTGTCATATAATAATCTGGAATAGTAATTTTTTTTATCTTTTTTGTTTTTTTCTTTATATATCTTCTTAAAAATAAACCAAATAAAAGTCCAACCCCCATTCCTGCTAAATGAGCGATATTCCCAACATTGCTCGGCATAAAGATTCCTAAAATATCCCCGATAACCCAAAGAATTGCAGCAATAAACATAGGCAAAATTAAACCAAAAGCCCACACCATCATCAAAGGTTTTATAATTGTTAAACATCCAATAATCCCCATGATTGCTCCACTAGCTCCTAATGAGGAAGGATAAAAATAAATACTGATTACATTTGCAAGAATTCCACTTGCAAAAAAGATAATTAAAAATCTTTTACTTCCAATTAATTTTTCTAAAGCAACACCAAAGAAAAATAATGCAAATAAATTATAAAGTAAGTGGGTTGTTCCCCCATGCAAAAAAATAGAACTTATATATCTCCAAAATTCTCCTTGAAAAACCATCTCATTTAAAACAAAAAACTCTGTAAATCCAGGAATAAAAATCTGTAAAATAAAAATCAAAATTATTAATAAACATAATTTTAATGAATAAAATTTAATCTTTTTCATGAGTGTTTAAAGATAATAATGCTTATTAAGTTTAATGATTTATTTTATTAATGGGAAACTTATTAGATAAAACAGAATTGCCAAGTGTAGGAGAACTTGAAAGAAGAATTAATTTGATTCCAATTGTATTAAATAATGTTGAAAAACTTCAAGAATATTTAAAAAGCCTTCATAGACCACAACTTGCTACTTCTTTAGTTTATGTTTCTAATCAATTAAGTTCAGATTTACAAGCCTATGAAGCTGCCTTAGTAGATCCTTCTGATTACAAAGAAGCTGATGAGGTGGATGTTCCTGAAGAAAAAAACCATTAATTTTAAAAACCCTTTATCATACATTATATGACAATGAAAGTTAAATTTAGGGGGTCGCCCCATCACTAGAAAACAAGATTTTTCTAGCTTAGCTTTTAATAATTCTACAAAAAATCTTTTAGATAACAACACTTTTATATACTTAAAATTTCAGGATAGTTTAATCGATAGTACAAAAACTTATAAACTAAGGTGTTTTAGATTATTAATGAATAAGAGGGTTAATTTTTTTAAAGGTTACCAGAAAAAATTTATAAATGATTTTAAAAAACAATTTAATTTTAGTTGGAATGAATTTGCTAAAAAATTAAAAATAAATTCAAATACCTTAAGTAAATCTTATATGTTTGAACTATGTGATATTCCTTATGATATTTTTAAGAAAATTATTAAGATAAGTAATAAAAGTGAAGAAGAGATCCTCAAAAAATACTATGCTAAAATAAAAGAAGAATCCTTAATTATTGGTAGAAAATGTTTTGGGGAACAAAGAAAAATTTTATATCCGATTAAAATATCTTTTAAAAATAAAAATTTAAAATTAGATACATCACAGATTAATTATAGTAAATTTGATATAATCAAGAAAATAAAATTCCCTCGTAAATTAACTCCTGCATTAGCTGAGGAAATAGGAATGCAATTTGGAGATGGGTTCTTATCTGCAAAGAGATATGATTATAGATTAAAGGGAAATCCAAAAGATGAAAAAGAATATTATAAAAATTATATAAAACCTTTATTTAAGAAATTATATAATCTAGATTTAAATTTAAAAGAATCTTATAAAAGTTTTGGGTTTGAGTTATATTCTCAGGCTTTATGGGAATTTAAAACAAAGGTAATCGGAATAAAGCCTGGAAGAAAAGAAAAAATATCAATTCCTTCTACTTTAAAAGTTAATGATGAAAAAATTTTATGCTCATTTATAAGGGGTTTATTTGATACTGATGGATCTTTGTGTTTTAAAACAAAATATGGATATGAAAGTTATTATCCTGAAATTGGAATTTCTTTAATATCAAAACATTTAATTAAAGAAGTTGGGGAGATATTAAAAATGTTAGGATTTAATCCTGGAATATATTTTAATAATAAATATGGAAGAATTTCCATATATGGAATAAATGCACTTAAAAAGTATGAAAACCTTATAGGTTGGAGTAGTCAAAAAAATTTAAAAAGACTAAATGACTGGAAAAAAAGATACCCTCAATTAAACAATATGGCGATTGTAGTTAAGTGGCAGAACACGCGGTTGTGGTCCGTGAGACCCGAGTTCGATTCTCGGCTTTCGCTTTTAGGTTATTAAAAAAAGGAGGATAAAATGAAAGAAAATCAAGGGGAAGTTGAAAGAAGAATACCATCAGGTTGTTTTGTTAAAGGCTTTAGAGATATTAAAGCTGAAAAAAGAACAGCAATAAAAAATATAATTGAATCTATATTTAAGAGTTATAATTTTCAGTCATTTGAAACACCTATAATAGAATATGAAGAATTTGTTAAAGGCAATAATCAAAATGATGAAGCTATAAGCGATATATTTAAATTACAAGATAAAGGCAAAAGAAAACTTGCTTTAAGGTATGAATTTACTTTTCAATTAAAAAGACTGGCTAAAAATAAAAAACTACCTTTTAAAAGATATCAAATTGGCTCTGTTTTTAGGGATGAACCAATAACAAGTGGAAGATTTAGACAATTTACACAATGTGATGTTGATGTTGTAGGCTCCACCATTAAGGATGAAGCAGAAATCTTAAAAATTGTTTCAGAAATCTTTAATAAACTAAATATTAAATTCATAATTCAGGTTAATAATAGAAAACTCTTAAATGAAATCTTACAAGAATTAAAAATAAATGAAAAAGATAAACTTGATGTTATTAAAGAGATTGATAAATTAGATAAACTTTCTGAAAAAGAAATAAGAAAAAACTTAAGAAAATATAATGCTGAAAAGATTTTATCTGTATTTAAAAAACCAGAAAAATATTTTGAAAAGTATAATGCATATCAAGAGATAAAAGAATTAAAAAAATATTGTAAAATGTTTGGTGTCAAGATTGTTTTTCAATCTTCTTTAGCCAGAGGGCTTTCATATTATAATGGGACTGTTTTTGAGGTAAAAACAAAAGAAATTAAAGAAACACTTGCTGGAGGGGGCTCTTATCTAATAAATGGAATTCAATCAACCGGAATTGCTTTTGGATTAGATAGATTGGAACTTGTTTCAAATTTAGATATAAAAGAAAAAAAAATCTTAATTATTTCAATTAATCAAGATAAAAAAGCAATTCAAATAGATTTATTATGGAAAACCAAGAAAAGGGCTTGATTATGCAAATTCATATAATATCCCTTATGTTATTTTTATTGGAGATGAAGAAGTTAAGAAAAAGAAAATAAAATTAAAAAATATGAAATCAGGTAAGGAAAAATTAATTAGTGAAAAATCTTTGGAGAAAGAGATTAAAAAATTATAATCTTTAAAAATTAATCTTTGACAGGCACTAAAAAGCCATAGGCCATGTTTGTTCCATAAGGATGTAAGAATACATTCTGGCTATCATGGTCTTTTACGATTGCAAATTCTTTTCTTGCACTTATAATTGAATAACTATCTTTAAGAGAACAAATTAAAAAAGGATTGCCCTTCTCTAGAGCCCTAGAAAATGCTATTTTAAAAGTTTCAGCATCTCCAATTAATTCTTGAAGACTTTGCATACTAAAAGTCCACGCAATTCCCATAGAATTAATATTTATCTATTGTTTAAAAAGATTTATCTAATTAAAAGAATATATTGTTTTTTTAAGTTTCAAAAATTAAACTATCCCTGGATTATAATTATCCCCTAATAAATCTGCCATCCTCATAAAAAACATGACGACTGATTAAACTCCCATTTTTTGGATTAGGATTTTTTGCACAAGCCCTTGTTTCTCCTAAAGAGACAATTGGCCAATATTCTTCCCCCACTACTAAGTAATCTCCAAGATTTAAGGTTTCCTGACTAGGCCTAATTTCTCCATCTCCATTGCTATTAAATCTTTTATCCATAATCAAAAATATCAGATAAACAGGTTTATAAATCTAATTATAATTTATGATATATCATGAAAATACCAAACCCTGGAGAAGTTAGAAAACCAAGCAAGACATTAGCAGGGGTTACTCCAATAGCTGTGATGTGTAAACCTAAAAAATGTAAGCATGGAACTTGTCTTTAACCTAAAAAATGTAAGCATGGAACTTGTCTTTATTGTCCTTCTTTAAATGTTCCCCAGTCATATACTCCTAAATCCCCCCCTGTTCTAAGAGCTTTGAGATTAAAATATAATGCTTATGAACAAATTAAATCAAGATTAAAAGCATTTAAGTTAATGAATCATCCAACCCAAAAAATAGAATTAATAATTATGGGTGGAAATTTTTTAGAATATCCAATAAGATACCAAGATGATTTTATAAAAAAATGTTATGATGCTCTAAATAATAAAGTTTCTAAAACTTTAGAGCAAGCTAAAAAATTAAATGAAAAAGCAAAACATAGATGTGTTGCCTTATGTATAGAAACTCGCCCAGATACTTGCACAGAAAAAAACATTAAGAGAATTTTGGATTTTGGATGCACAAGAGTTGAATTAGGGGTTCAGGGTTTAGATGATAAAATCTACAAATTTGTGAATAGAGGACACAAAGTTAAGGAAGTTATTGAAGCAACTAAAAGATTAAAAGATTCTGGCTTCAAAGTGGGGTATCATATGATGTTAGGACTTCCTAAATCTAATTTAAAAAAAGATTTGGAAACTTTTAAAGAATTGTTTTCAAACGAAAATTTTAAACCAGACCAATTAAAAATTTATCCTTGTCAGGTTATTACTGGAGCACAATTAGTTAGATTATATGAAAAAAAGAAATACAAACCTTATACCAAAGAACAGGTTCAAGAATTGATAATTAAAATTATGAAACTAATTCCAAATTATTGTAGGGTTATGAGAATTATGAGAGAAATCCCCCCAGAACATTTAGTTGCAGGAATCTTAAGAATAGATTTAAGAAAAGATATTGAAGAAGAATTAAAAAAACAAAAAACAAAAATAAAAGAGATTAGATTTCGGGAAATTGGGTTTGCAATAAGAGATTTGAAAAAAGGTGGGAAAATAAATGATAAATTAGAATTAAAATTAACAAAATATAAAGCAAGTGATGGAGAAGAATATTTTTTAGAAATTGTTAACAAAGAGAATATTTTATTTGGTTTGTGCAGGTTAAGGATTTGTGAATCTAAAGGATGGATTAGAGAGCTTCATGTTTATGGGCAGTCTCTAAAAATAGGAGAAAAAGCTAAACAAATAGGACAACATTCTGGGTTGGGAAAACAATTAATAAAAGAAGCTGAAAAAATTGTTAAAGAGAACGGAATTGGGTTTTTGAAAATTATTTCAGGAGTTGGGGTTAGAGAATACTATAGAAAATTAGGTTATAAATTAGATAGGCAAGGCTATATGATTAAAAAAAATTAATAAAAAAATAAAAAATTAAAGTTCGAATTCTCCTATTCCAGGACAAGTGCTTCCGCCCCCAACAACTCCGACTTCTACTGAAGTTTCTGCTGCAGTGGTTAAAGTAATTGTTGCCGTATCTAAAGGTGAAGCCAAAGGATTTGTTTTAGAAACAGTATACTCTGTTGTTATAGTCTTTAGTTCTCCATCAACAAGAACTTTTAATTCTGAAGATTCAAAAGTTCCACCTTGGGCACTTCTTTTTGCTATGAATGTTGTGTTTGTTGTAGGACAATCTGAACAACTAACCTCCACATCTACTCCAATACATGCTGTTTGTTCTTCTACTTTTTCACTTCCTGATTCAATTGTGTTCCCAACAACCTGCCAAACAATAACAATTGCTGCAAGAACTAATAGGATAATTAAAACAGTAGTGATAACTTGTGCTTGGGCATGCTTTGCTTTTCTATTAATCATATTTCCTCCTTTCATCTCTTTTAAAATTGCTTATTTAATTAAAGATTTTTAAGTTTATAAATACTTTTATTTTTTTGATGCTCTCTATAACTTATAAAACTTTAAGTTATGCAATTTGTAACTTAAGCTTCTAACTCTATCTAAGGATATTTTATAAGATACTAGTTATTATCAAGATTATATTATTCATTTATTAAACATATCTAAAACCTCAAAAAAATCTTTTTGGCTTATTACTTTGTCAACTTCTGAAATCCCTTTTTGTTCGACAAATTTCCAAAATCCCTCTGGTTTATATCCTCTTTTTTTAAGAGAAGTTGCAGTCGGAAGCCTTGGGTCATCCCAACCAGCATATTTTCCTTGTTCTATTGCTTGCCTCATTTTTGTTGTTGACATCTCTAAATCTTTAAAATGTAATCTTCCAATAAAACTAATCCAAGGATATTGCTTTTCCTTACCTAATGCTTTGTAGATTAATTTTTGTCTTTTTGCATTATCCCTGTGGTCTTTTCCACGAATGATATGGGTTATTTTCATTTCAATATCATCTACTGTTACAGATAAATTCATTAAAGGCCAAACCTTATACTTATTTCCTTGCAATGGGTGTTTTGTTATGTTTATCCTTGCTAATGGAAAATCTCTCATAGCAGGATTTTTATCTTGTAAATTAGATTTAAATCTTAAAACTGCTTGTCCTTGTCCATACCCTTTTTTATCTAACATTTTCTTCCATCTTTGTAAGTTTTCTTTTTTATTCAAATTTCTGCAAGGGCAAGGTTTCTTTTTTAAAGATAATTCTTTAAATTTTTCTGGAGAACATGTGCAGATATATGCAGAATTTTTATTAATTAATTTTTCAGCATATTTATAGTATAAAATCATTCTTTTAGATTGAATTACAATTATTGCTTTATTACTTGTCAGCCATTTAGATTCTTTTTGAATCATCTTATATGCGGGTTTATAAATATTGTCTGGATTTGTATCTTCTATTCTAACATAAAATTTCCCCCCATATTTTTTAACATAAAGAAGATTTAGTCCAATTGTTAAGATGTGCCCTAAAGTTAAAGGGCCTGATGCAGAGGGTGCAAATCTTGTGATTACTTTTGCTTTTTTTGTATTTGGTAATTCTGGTAAACCTTGTCTTGTTTTCCTATGTTTAATCAGTTTTTGTAAATCATTAAATTGTTTCTTTTGCTCATCTATTGATAATGTATTAATTTGTTTTAAAACCTGATTAATCTCTGGAATTATTTTTTTAATTCCTGTTTTTTTCAAACCTTCTTTAAATAAACTATTAAGAATATTTCCAACAACAGCTTTCCCATTATGTTCTATTGCATTTTTTAAGGCATATGCTTTTATTGTTTTTTGGTTTATCATTTTATTCTTATAATCTAATAAATTTTTAAGTTATACCCTGTTTAGCTTAAGCTTTCCTCTGTTCACTCCTCTTTTTATGAGTTATTAATATCTTATTTTTTTATTTTGTTATTATATTAAATAATTTATATTAATAAATTATTGCTCATCTTCAAATCCTGTGATTTCTTCAATCATTTCTTGTTTTAACATATCACTAAATAATTCCGCGACTTCTTTTGTAATTTGGTCTATTTCTTCTTGTCTTTTTCTATTAAACTCTTGTCCTTCTAATTCTTGTTTCATATCTTCTATATCTTCTTCTAAACTTTCTACAAATTTATCTTTATTTTTTTTAAAATAATCATGTAAAAAAATCCAAATTTCATCTAAATGTGCTTCTTGTTCTAACCATAATTTTTTGGAATTACTTAAATGCAATAAAGGTAAAAAACAAGCTAATTTTTCTTCTCTTTCTTCCCCAGCTAATTTTGAATAGCTAACTTTATTCAAATGTTTCTCTTGTGTTTTTGTTTTTTTTCTTAAGTTTGTAAGAATTCTTGCATAAAACTCTCTGATCCTGTCTTTTAAATCTATTCTCCTAAATGAGGGGAAATCAATTTCTGAAAGTTTTTTAGCTCTTTTAACATTCACTTCCCTCCTAATTCTCCGAGATTCTGTGTCTATTGCCTTACCTAATGCTGTCATTAATTCTGCCAAAGTTACTCTTTTTGCTCTTGGGAGAGGAGTTTTAGGTATTAAAATCGGGATTTCATCCTCATCTATCTCAATTCTTTCAAGAACTTGTTTTTCCTGCTCTTTTTTACCAAATAAAATTTCATCTATGCTTTTAATATATTTGTTAAGTAAAAATTCAGATTTAATTCTTAAAAGTAATGATGCAGCAAGTAAAACTTTGCTAGAGATATAAAAATCAGTTTCTTCAAGTTCTGCAAGTTTTTCAAAATATTTATCTGTTAATAAAATAATATCCACTCCCCATGGGTCTAATTGTTCAGTATGGATTAATTCATAAATAATCCCCTGCCAATCTGGTTTTCTACTTGTGACAATGTCATAAAACTGATTTTGACCTATTTTTTCTTCATCCATATACAATTCAGACCTTGAAAGTTTTTAAATGTATTTTATACTAATATCCTATTGTATTTTTAAGTTATAAACAATCAGACTTAAACCTTTTATCTGTATAACTTTCTAAGTTTATATATTATTAGAAATATGATAAAAAGAGGAATTTTTCTTATTTAAAACAATAAAATTAGTTGTTCTTTATTAGTTATTAAAGCAAACCCTAACTTCTAAGTGATATCTTGATACAAAGTATATATTAGGGCTAAATAAAGCTTATAAACAAACTAAAACAAAAGTATATACTTGAAAATTAAGGATATTAGAATCCTTAAATTTAGAGAACGTCATTACATAGTTACAACAATAGAAAGATTTAAATAGTATACCTCACTATATTTATTATCACCTCTTTTTCCCAGAAGAGTCAGGACATGCTTTTTTGTGTGACACCGGCTCCTCTTGGGTTTTGATTCCTTAATTTATAATTTACATGTAAATAAAAAGAAGTAAATAAAATAATCCTGTCTAAAATCAGGCACTGTTAATTTATTCTTTGTTTTTGTAATCTTAAACAACTTGCAGAATTATTTTATTCTTTTCTGGAACAGAAACTAAAATTTCTTTTCCAGATTCTAATTTTAAACTTTTAATAATATCTTTATTAAAATACATCCCAAGCCTATCTTGAGATAGTTTTATTATTTTTTGTTTTATTTTTAAAGGAGTTTCTTTTTCTTTTAATTCATTTATAATTTCCATTGTGCTTTCTGGTTCAAAACTATAATAATCACACCCAGGACACTGGAAACTAATTGCAGGAGTTTTAATATCTTCTATTTCAACTTCAACTTTTCTTAGTTCTGTATTGCAATTTGGACATTTCATCTTATATTTTTTGCATTTATTACCCAAATGACATTATCATTTAATTCACAAAGTATGTAATATCTATCTGTTTTTATTTCTATTTTATTTTCTATTTTACGAGGATTTTTTGTTTTTAATATTATTTCTATAACCCGGCTCCAAGGAAATTTTTTTTCATGATTTTCTTTATAATGTTCTGTTTTCCTTATTGCCTTAAAATACATTCTTTCACCTTATATTTATAGTCTTTTTGACTATATAAATCTTTCTTAAGAATTATTGTTTTTCTTCTTTCTTTTCTTCTTTCTTTTCTTCTTCTTTCTTACTAATAAATTCGGTCAAATGACACTTCCCACAATATAATCTATTTTTCGCTTTCATTAAAAAAACTCCTACCTCTTGGACAAGTTTTTTCCCTAGTAATTTTATCTCCTTCAATCTTATATTTAGTATACTTCTTAGATGTTGGTTTGTTTTTCTTTTGTTTTTTTCCTTCTGCCATTGCTAAGACAACCTCCTGGTTTTCTTGTGCATCAACTTTCCTCTGAGTTTGCTTTCGCTTTGCTCAAGTTTTAAATTATTGATATACATATTTAATATAAGATTAATTAAATTAGGGTTTTTATATGTTACTATCCAAAACCTCGGACTCTCAAATAATAATGAGAGGTAATCAATAAAATAGTTATAAAACCAAGAACCCAAGCTAATTTAACAAGAAATTTTTTTCTTTCATGCATCCATTTCTCAGCATAATTTATATCTCTTTTAATATTTTCTTCAATTTTTTTCATATCTTTTTCAATATCTTTCATTTCCTTTTTAAAACTCATAATTTAGTTAAGAATCACTATTTTATAAATGTTTTTTAAACTTCTTTATTCTCTTCTTTAGCCTGTTCTTCTTCTTTTATTGCTTTTTCCTCTTCTTCTGGTTTTTCTTCAGTAGGTGCTTCAACAGGTTTTGTTTCAGATTCTTGTTTTATTTGCTCTGGTTTATCTTCTTCTGGGATTTCACCTTTAGCAGGTTTTTCTTCTTCAACTTCTTCAGCAGATTTTGATTTTACTTCTTTAATTTCTTTAGCTTCTGCATCTCTTTGTTTTTTAGTTTTAATCTTATTTTTTTCTAAATCGTCTTTAGAATCATAAACATAAGCTTTAATTTTAAACTCCTTGCTCCCAAAACTTCCTTTGATGCTATAAACATTAATATTTTCTTCTGGTTTTTTAATTTGTTCAGAAAGTTTTTTCCTCATTTCCTCAAAATTTGGATTTTGCTCAGATTCTACTAAAGCATTAATTTCATCTCTTTTTAATAATTCATTTCTTGTGTTTTCTATTATTTGCATTTTAGTTTTGATTAAGTTCTGATAGCATAAAGCCCTTTCTTATTTATTTTTAATTTTTTTGCTAACTCTGATTTTTCAGTATCAATAATCTCCACTTTTCCCTTGAAATTATCTGAAGTATCTTTTCTTTGACAAATAGGGCAAAGGTCCCCCTCATATATTCTCTTACAATTCTTACATGCTTTTTCTTTTGCCATTTTTATTTTTCCTCTTTTAATTTATAATATGCTTCACAAGTTTTACTATCCCTTTGTGAACAGTCCCTAAACTCTGCTAAGTTTCTCCTCATCATCAGTTGGATTAAACAGCAATTATTAAACATACATGGAGAGCCATACTCCCTGCTTCTTTCAATGAATGATGGCAATAACTTTCCCATTTTATTTCTTCCCCTTTACTTTATCCGAGACACCTAATGGTTTCTTAGATACATCTTTCTTTGAATTAGCTGCTTTTTTAATTAAAGTTTTAGCTTTCTTTTTTTCTTCTTTAATCCAATCAAGTTTTCCTAATCCTGGTTGTCTCATTGTTAATCCAATTTTAGGGTCATCTCCCTTATAAGATAAAGCAACAATTCTTGCTAAACAAGCATCTCCTTTTTTTAATATTTTTTTTGAATCTTTACCTAATAATGTTCCAGTAGTTGAGAAAGTTACATAATCATCCATTGTTTGACTTATATGAATCATTCCTTTCATAACTCCTAAATTCATAAATGCTCCAAAATTAGTTATTTCATTAACAATTGCAAAAACTAACTCTTGTAATTCTGGTTTCCAGACCAATAATTTAAACTTAGAATTATAATATGCAGCCCCATCTCCTGGGATTATAATCCCATCTCCTACTTCTAAAACAGAAATTACCCCAATAACTTCTCCAATTTCTTTGTCATGATAATCTGCATAAGTGTTCTGAAGTTGTTTTGCAACAGCGTCGCTAGTTTTAAGTCCAAATAACTTTGGTTCTACCCTAACATAATCTTCAACTTCAACTATATAGAACATGTTAAAAATATATGAAAAATTAGATTTATAAAACTTCCCTTTTCAGTTTTTTTCTTTTTTTAAGGATAATCCCTAATTATGAAGGAAATAACCATAAATAAATCCCAATTCCTGCTCCAATTACAATCAAAACAAGAATTAGCCATAACCACCATCTTGATTTCTTTTTTGGCTGAGCTAATTGCTCAGTTCCTGGTTTTTGTATTCCTGGCTTTCCTGTATTCATTGCATTGTGCACAGGTTTATGTGCTGGTTTGTGCATTGCTTGTTCCATTTTTCACTCCTTTTTATGTAATTAATAGACAAACCCCTTTTATAAAGATTTTTGTTTTTTGTTTGATATTAAAATTATCTTAAACATTAAGTTTATAAGGGTGTAGTATTATCAAAAATCATGACACCCAAAATAATTGAGATTGCAAACAGAATCCCCCTCCTATTTGAAACTGAAACGGGGATTTTTAGATTAGTTGAATCTATAGAAATTGGAGAGAAGATTAACTTTCATTATATGGAAAAATCTGGAATTCATAGAATAGAAAGAGATATCATTGAATTTGTGAATCATAACCTAGAACTTTTGTTAGAAATTCAAAGTAGTGCTAGTATAGCAGGGGGGATTGAAACTATGCCTTATATTATTGAAAAATTAAGAGATTATCTTGAAATATCAAATAGTGATTATGTCGGGCTTAAAACTTATGGGGGGAGGGCATGTGAATACTTGGCTACAGATGGGAATACTCACTATTTTAAAATGATGCCTAGGGGTTTTAGAAAAATTCCTTTGGATGATAGAATTTGATATTATTTAGTCAACATTAACTTCTTCCCTTTATTAATTAGGATAACTCTTCCAAGGATATGTCTCATTTCTCTATCTAAAGTGCAGACAATATTTTTTGGATTTTCTTTAGATAAATTGATTATCCCTTCATCAACTGTTTTTCCCTTAGTTTTTACTTTTTTTATTTTATTGAATTCTAATAATTGCAATGCTAATCCTGATGCAGTTTTATCTTTTCCTTTTTTTGTTTTAATTTTTAATATTTCTAATTCTCTTATAACTGATGAAGGCACAACTAACTCAAATTCTTCATTTAATAATTCTTTAATTTTTTCAACATAATCTAATTTATTTTTAGCACAATAAATTAAAAAATTTGTATCTAATATTACTTTCATGATTTTAATAATTAACAAAGATTTAAATAATCTTCCTTATTTTTTGACTTATGGAAGAGAGGCAGCATATTCTAAAAGTTTTGAAAGAGGTTAAATTTGGATTGGAAAAGAAAGATTATGTTAAAATTAAACACTTAAGTAATAAAGTTGTTCATCATTCCTCTATTCATCAAGACCCAGATGTTATTGCTATTGCAGTAATAATTTATGCATTAAGTAAATTAATTGAAAGAGAGGATTATAAAGAAGAGAAAAATTGGATACCTTTTTATAAAAGTTATCTTGAAAACATAAATGATATGGTTGTTGCTTTAGAAAAAAAAGATATTAATAGGTTTCGTAGTGAGGTTGATTCAAATAGGAAATTAATTCAAAATCTTTCTGGAAATTTAAAGCATTTTATTGGAGATGTTTTTAGAAGAGCCAAGATAAATAAAGCATCAAAGATTTATGCTCATGGAATTTCTATGGAAAAAACAGCTAAAATTCTTGGGATTAGTTTATGGGAATTAACAGAATATGCAGGCAGGGTAAGATTCAAGGGAGGGAATCTTGCTGTAACATTGCCGATTAAAGATAGAATTAAATATGTTGAGGAAATATTTAGATAAAAAAGGAGGAATGATAAAATACTAATATCTTACAAAATATGAATGGGGGCGAGTAGAAGATAAAGTTGCCTCTTGCATAACTTAAAATTTATTAGATTACTAGAAAATGAAATATATAATATTTGATTCAGGGCCTTTGATTAATTTTTCAATGAATGGGGTTCTTTCTTTATTAAGTAAATTGAAAAAAGAATTCTCTGGAAAATTTCTAATAACACAAAGTGTAAAAACTGAAATAATGGACTATCCAGAAAGAGTAAAAAGATTTGAATTAGGGGCTTTACGATTAAAATCTTTATTTAATAAAAAAGTTATAGAACTACCTAATTTAAGTCCTGCACAAAAACAAGAATTAAAAAAAGAATCACAAGAAATTATGAATCTTGCTAACTCTACATTTCAAACTAAAAGTAAAAATCTTAATTTAATTCACGAAGGAGAAGCCACAATTTTAGCTCTTGCCTCTATTTTAAAACAACCGAATGTTATTGCAGTTGATGAAAGAACAACAAGAATGCTATGTGAAAATCCTGAGAATTTAAGAAAACTACTTCAGAAAAAACTTAAATCTCCTGTTACATCAAATAAAAAAAATTATTCTTTTTTTAAAAAATTTAAAATAATCCGTTCAACTGAACTTGTTTATATGGCTCACAAAAAGAATCTTTTTGATTTAAAAGACCCAAAAGCATTTCAAGCCATGCTTTATGCAATGAAATACAAAGGGTGTTCTATTTCTGAAGAAGAGATTAAACAAATAGCAAAGATGTGAAAACTTATCCTAATTTGGGGGTATGGTTTAATAGAAAAATTTAAATATAGGCGTATCTTATTACAACTATGAATTCTAAACAATTAGAATCAAGAAAAAGGGTAATTGAATATATAAAGAAAAATCCTAAGGCCACTTATAAAAAAATAAGAGAAGACCTTAAAACCCACCCTGAAAGAATATTTGAAAAAGGTATGGCTCAAGCTTATAAAGAAGCAGGAATTAAACCACCAAGAACATTTGATAGAAAAACAAGGAAAGAGAGACAAAAAATAATAATAGACTTTATAAAGAAAAATCCTAAGGCCGGAGGGCATACCATCTCAAAAGAGGTTAAAATAAATATTAGTCGTGTTTTTAAAAATATTAAAGAAGCCTACAAAAAAGCAGGAATTGAGTATTCAAGAAAGAAGTCTTATGATAGACCCCCTGAAGAAAAAAGAAAAAAGATAATAGAATTAATTAGGAAAAATCCTTATCTAACTGTCCCAGAACTTACAATAAAATCAAGAGCTCATCCTTATCGGTTATTTAAGAGTTTTGATGAAATTTATAAAAAAGCGGGAGTTAAAAAGATAAGTGAAGGAGAAAAAATAAAAAATAGAAAGAGAAAGGATGTAATTAATTTTATAAGGAGAAATATTCTAGCAACTCAAAGAGAAATAAATAAAGTTTGTAATACCCATGTGCAGACAATTTTTAAAAAAGGGATATTTGAAGCCTATTGTGAGGCTGACATTAAATATCCTTTTGAAAGATTAAAATTTTATGGAACCGCTTTAAAAAAAATAAAGAAAAGGGCTAAAGATTTTGAAAATAAAATTGCCGTAATATTATCTGGATATGGGAAGGTTAATCAACTGGTAAAAACAAAAAGGGGGATTGCAGATATAATTTTAGAGAGAAAAAATAAAAAAATAATAGTAGAAATTAAGGATTACCAAAATAAAGATATTTCAATTTCTCAGGTAAAACAATTAAATAAATATATGGAAGATTGTAATACTGATATAGGTTTATTGATATGTCATAGAAAACCAATAAAGGATAAGTTTTTAATAGGTAAAAATAAGATATTTATACTAGAGAAGCAAGAATTAAATAAAATTCCAGAAATTTGTTAAGGGTTCGTAGTTCAACGGTTTTAGAATAGTCGCCTCCAGAGCGATTGATGAGGGTTCGACTCCCTCCGAGCCCATTTTTATATAAAAAATTATAAACTTTTATTTTTTTAACATCTTATGAGAAAAGTTATTTATGCTGCAACTCCTTTTCGTATGAAAGATTTAAAAGAAAGAATATGTGATTTTATTCAAGAAAGGGGGCATTTTCCATTACATCCTTTTAACGCTCTCCCAATGTCAAGATATCGTTATAGTAATTTTACAAGGGAGGAAATAATGAGGGTTTGTTATGGGTTGGTAGAATTAAGTGATGAATTGTGGATTTTTGGATTAGGTTCTGGTTCTTTTGATGAATGGTTGAAAGCAAAGGATATAGAAATTCCAAGAAAATCTTTTGTTAAGGTTTTTGACCCAAAATGGGAAGAGTATTCTCAAAAAGTAAAATATAAATCAAGGTATCCGGGGCTATTAAAAGAAATTCTCACCCCATAACAATATTTATAAATTCGTATTTCTTAATATGATTATGATAACAAAAAAAGCTTCAACACATCCAAAATCTACTAAGGGAATCCATAAAAGTAAAACACAGACTCGGTCTGATTTTGAACAAACTCTTTTAGATAATTTTATTAATCTACAAAAAGTTTTAACAAATCTTTCTATTAAATTTGATTCTCTTTCTGATCAAATTTCTAAACTTCTGGAACTATTTGAAATTTCAGCAAAAAGTTTTGCAGAAAAATCAGAAACAGATTTAGATATGTCTAAAACAGATGAAAAATCTATTGAAAAATTAGATTCTTTGCTTGACCAAAATAAGACTATTGCAAGGGGAATTATGTTAATGGAAGAAAGGATAAGAAATAAGAATCAAACCTCTTCATTACAAGAATCTAGATTAAAAAGAGGATTTAACACTAAACCTCTTCCAAAATTTTAATTTTTATTATTTTGCTTAGATAAAAAATGGGTTTAAAACAAATAAAAAGAAATAAAAGAATCTTTTTTCTAAAACAATTTACAGTAGAAATATTGAATAACTCAATTAGAGAAAAAGAACTTAAAAAGAAAATACAAATAGAAAAATTAAAACAAAAGTTTGTTGACAAGCCAGCACCTATAAAAATGACAAAAAGTTCTGTCCTTAATTTAGCAGATTACACTCCGAGTGTTAATGCAAAGGAAGATTTTAAAGAGATTTCTGGGGCTAAGAAAATTATTTCAAAAACAAGACTGACTAAAAATCCTTCAAGAATTTTAAATAGAGAACAAATTAATTATAGGATGAGGATTCCAAAAAAAAGACATATCCAAAGAATAAGAAAATTGCTTATGCCTAGAAAAAATAGAGAAATAAATAATAAATTGCCTCCAAAAACTAAATTATTAACTGACATAATGCCTGAAGCACAGAAAAGACCTGAGAATTTTGTTTTAGATGAAGTAGATTACTTATTAAAAGACCCTTCAATACAATCAATTGAATGTCCTGGGCCTGGAAAAAATCTCTTAGTTAAAAGATATAATCAAACAAATATAACAAAAACTATTTTAAATCAAGAAGAGATAACCCATCTTATTAATGTTTTTTCAAAACAAGCAAAAATTCCTGTTGTTGGGGGGATTTTAAAGGCAGCAGTAGGAGATTTAGTAATGTCTGCGATACTATCAGAATTTGTTGGTTCTAGATTTATAATAAATAAAATAAGTGCTTATTCTATGATTAAGGGTTGAATAAAAAGAGGGGAGAAGTAAAACTTCTCCCAATCCCCTTTTTGTAATTTTGAAAAGATTTTCCTTTTTTAAATGATTTAGGTGATTTAATGTTTATTTTACAAATCTGTTTTTCTAAACCCTATATTTTAAATCCTATTTTGGAAAGTATATATGGGGGATTTCGGGGCAAATAGAAAACCTTAAATCCTTGTTTTTATTTTATATTTTATGCCAGATAAGAAAATTAATGTGATTACTAAATCCAAAATTAATAAGTATAGAAAATTAACTACAGAAGCTCTTGCTTTAGCTAAAAAAAATATAGCTAAGGGTAAGGAAAAACAAGCAAAAGAAATAATCTTAATGGTTGGATGTTATTTATCTGATTCAATTCATTTTAAAGAAAAAGAGAATTTGGTTAATGCTTATGGTTGTTTAAATTATGCTCATGGCTGGCTAGATTGTGGTGCTCGCTTGAAAATATTTAATGTTAAAGATAATAGGTTGTTTACAGTTTGATTAAGAATTTATGCTATGAACAATAGGAAGAACAATACAATTAAGAACACTATAAAAGGCTTTATCTTCATTTTTTGTTTGTAAATCTGCGGTTATGTGATAATCTCCATTACCATTTTCAAAAATAGTTAAATGCCCTAAATGTTCTTTATAAGTATTTCTCTTCTCTCTTAAATTTCCTAAGGATTCATCTTTCCAAAACCCTTTTTCTTTAATTCTTTTTATTTTATCAGTAAAATCTTCTCCAATTTTCTCAACTAAAATATCTAAGGTTTGATTATCTACTGAAAAATTAAATTTTACTCCAAAAATTTCATCAGAATTTTCAGAAAGTCTTTGAACTTGCCCTCTTTGATATCTTTTAGTATCTAAATTATCTACTTTTGGATTTAGATGTTTTATCATCCTTCCTGCAAAATATTTTCCATCAATCATGTTTTTATATACAAAAACCCTTTAAAAACTATTATTATACCCTAATACATATATCTAAAAACAGGAAAAAGATAATTTTAAATAAACACAACCCTTTTTAGAAAAAAGGATTGAACCAAAAATTAACTTTTTATGCAGAAAGTTAAATCAAAAGCTAAACCCTTTTTAGAAAAAAGGATTGAACCAAAAAGCTAAACCCTTTTTAGAAAAAAGGATTGAACCAAACCATGATTTAAAATGAAAATAACCCTTTTAAAAAGGCTTAACCTAAACCAAGATTTAAAATGAAAATAATAATGTTTTTACTGCTATTCCTTTTTGTTGGTGGGCTTTTCATAATCTCCAATCAAAACCTAAAATTAAATAATCCAGAGAATATTAATTTATTTTTTACAGAATATAAGGTATGGTTAAATGACTTAGTAGATAATAGTAAAACAGTTAGTGGTTTTCTTATAAAAATGGAATGGTTGCCTGAGGTAGAGAAGGTTTAGAGGGGAGATTATTTTTTCAATTTCCTTTTTATAGCTTCTAGAGAAATTGTTTTTCCTTGTTTTATTTCTTTTTTAGATTGCTCTATATTTCTTTTTGTCTCTTGAGAAAATTCCATCTTCAATCAGAACCCTTCTCCATTATTTTCTATAATTTGTTCGATTGCAATAGGCTGTTCGTAATTTGGAGTTTCATTTCTATTAGGAGTTAATGCATAAATTCCAGCCATTGTTGCTATTGATGTTCCAACTAAAAGTGCGGCAAGTCCTTTTTTTACTGAAGATCTTTGTTTTTTAATTAAACTTGGATAAGATTTTCTTTCACATTTCTTTAATCCTGTTAAATCCCTGAAAACATCAACAGCATATCCCATTGGTCCCCCAGTAATTGCTGAAAAAGCCATTACAGCTCCAGTTCCTATAGTAATTTTTTTAATATCAGTTTCTCCAGAGGCAAGATAAATTAGAGGAGCAAAAACAAGATTCATAGTAGCAGTAAATGCTATGTCGTGACTATATTGGACTAATTCTTTTGTTCTATCATTTATTTTAAATAATTTTTTTGAGAGGTCTCTACCTCTTGCAAAAACAAAACCCACACCTAAATAAGCTATTCCAGATGCTATTAATCTAGCATTTATGGAAATTCCATCAGACATTCTTGTAATAAGTGTCTCAGTCCCACTATAAATTGGATTAGATGCTGTAAGCAATGCTGTGGTATCCACTAGGTGATATTTCAATCCTTCTCTGACTTTTCTAAAATTCATTTTAATATTACTCAGAATTAACCTGAGATTTTCACCTCTATTTTTCTAAAAAAACCTTATTTATAAATCTTCTCTTTTTAAACTACCTTCAAAAGCCCCAACTGAGATTCGAACTCAGGACCTCAACATTACCAATGTTGCGCTCTACCAAAACTGAGCTATTGGGGCATTATATTTATTGATTCTTTGATTATATAAATTTTTAT